>CAIQOG010000388.1 GCA_903873355.1 uncultured Bacteroidales bacterium | reverse complement strand
TGCGCGAAAAGCCTGCGTGCCGGAAAATCATTCAGGTAGTTTCGGGCAATATCCACTTTACCAACGAATAAAGCATAACGAATTGCCTGAATATCAAATGCTGTTCCATGGTTATTTTTAGCGTTATATTCCTGATTACCAACTTCGGAACTCATCATCCATTGCAGGTACTCATCAAACCAGTTTTTCAGTTTCTGAAGGTCGGCTTCGGTTAACGATGGTGATTTTTTGAGCAATTCCACTCCATCAAGCAGTTCAACAAACCGATACGTTTCAATCATCCCTGCACCGCGACCTTTCCCGCCTAACCGGCCGTAAATGGTCTGTCCGAAATTCAGATTCGGATTCATTCTGGTTGCCGGATTCAAAAACCAGATACGCAGATTATCGACTGCTTTCGCTGCATATCTCTCATCCGAAGTGAGTTGATAGGCAAGCGACAATTGAACAACACCATAAATCAGCGAACCAAGATTTTTTTTGTCGGGTGTTAAAACTGCTTTGTTTGATTCGCCATCCCGGCGGATATACGGACCGGTCGGATTCGCCGGATCGGGCCAGTAATAAGGCGCACAACTTATATAGTCATGTTTATCACCGCTTGGAGCTAGTTTCTCTTTTTCAACTACCGAAGCAATTTTCTTTTTAAGCAGTTTGTCGGCATCTTTCACAATCTGCTCTGTCAACCCTGGATTTTCTATTTTTGCCCGATTCAACTTTTTGATATTCCAAAGCAGCGGCTGACCGGAAGTACTTCCGATAGCCAGGATAAAGATTATGAAGCAAAAAACGGTTTTTTTCATCGATAAGTTTTAGTAAAACAATACATTATCATCTTTATCCGAATCGCTTATTTTGTTTCTGTAGAACTTCACATAAACAGGTTTTGTGAGAAATTTATCTGCCCGGTAGAGTTGCCAGCAGAGCTTTTTTTGAACGCTGTCCCATTCCTTAATCTGTTTGTATGGAAAATGACTTTGCGGTTTTCCCACAAACTGAGTCAGAAAATCAATTGCTTTCGAAATACATCTATCATCCGCCGATTTAGCGTTGAACAAATCAACATTCAGGGATTTTGCCAGGCAACACATATCCAAAATATGAGTCAGGTTGAAGGTGGAATATCCCAACGCGGTGGTGCGTGCCAGTTCCAGCGGTTGCGAGCCGTCGGGCTCTATCTGCGTAAAAAGTCTGCGTGCGGGGAATTCAGCAATAAATTTACGGGCAATATCTTCCTTACCCACAAAGAGCGCGTAGCGTGTTGCCTGAACGTCGAAAGCCGTTCCGTGATTGTTTTTGGCCGTGTATTCCTCGTTGCCGATTTCAGTGGTCATCATCCAGTCCAGATAGGATGAAAACCAGTTTTTCAATCCTTCTGCAACTTGCGGAGTAAAGTGTTTTGACGTTTTAAGTAATTCCACACCATCCAACATGTCCATAAACGAATAGGTATCGATAATGCCTTCACCACGGCCTTTTCCGTCATTTCGACCAGAAATGGTTTGTCCGAAGTTCATATTCGGATTCATTTTGGTGGACGGATTCAAGAACCATTTTCGCAGATTCAGAACCGCCTTTTCGGCATAACTTTCGTCAGCTGTCAGATAATAAGCCACCGAAAGTTCTTTTACACTTTTAGCCATTAGCGCTAAAATTCCACGGTCGAATTTGTCAATTTCATGATTCACCACCCCATCTTTTCGAATATAAGGACCACCCGGATTTTTGGGATCGGGCCACCAGTAACGTCCGGCACTGATATAATCGTGTTTATCACCACTGGGTGGAATAGTTTCCTTATCCATTACAGTAAGAATATCTGACGACATTGCCCTGTCGGCGGCTCTCAGGATTGATTTTGCAGCTTCGGAAGTCAGTGATTTCTGCTGATTCAGTCTGTCGATATTCCACAGACGGGTTTGACCGAAAACAGCTGATAAACAGGAAAACAACAATACGATATTAAAAACGAATTTTTTCATAGATAAGCAGAATACAAGCTTTTATTTGCTGATTTTATAAACATCACTTTTCTTTCCGGCCGTCAGCATAGGAAAATCATCGGTACGGAACGGACTTGCAGGCAGGCCGGCACTGTTGAACAGATTTCCTTCACTCCAATTTGCCCAACCGTAACGCACGGCCAGCGGTTTCAAAATGCCCTCGGCATAAACCACAATCTGATTTCCTTTGATTTCAGCTTTGGCAGGAATAAAGTTTTTATCATCAGCACAGATACTGAATCCCAGCAATTCGCCATCGGTTTTCAGGCCACCGTACACAAAATCGAAGGACAAAACAGCCTGATTTCCTTTAAATTCCACATTTTTATATACCGGTCCGGAATAAGGCACAGTAATACCATAAACGTTATTAAACGCGATGGCTGCCAGTCGTTTTCCAACCTGTTCCTTGCGTGGCGGGTGGATGTTGTCTTTTTCGCCGATATCCATGGTTACTGCCATTCCTGTATTCTTTACTTTTTGCCAGGTCAAAAGTTGAGCTTCACGTTGTTCCGGCCAGATTGGTCGGTTGCTGGCATCGGCTTTTCCATAATTGGCCAGCTGAACAAACAGAAACGGCATATCCGGATTTTTGAAATCGTTGCGCCATTCGGCTATCAATGCAGGAAATAAGGTACGATATTGTTCTGCCCGACCGGAATTATGCTCGCCCTGATACCAAATGGCACCTTTTATCGAATATGGAATACAGCGCTCCAGCATGGTGTGGTAAAGTCCATACGGACGATTGAAATGTTTTTCACCCATCGGTTCCTTTGGTGCCACAACTTTCGTGTTTCCGGCTTTTACCGAATCGCGATAAGCCTTTGTTTCAGACAGATAATTGCTGAAAAGTTCTTCGTATTTCTGTTTGCCCATTTCGGCTAAATAATTTTCATAATTTTCAACGATGGGCGAAGTAACGGGACTTTTCAGCAACCAGTCGCGGGTCATCCAGGTTTCTGCACCCGAACCGCCTTTGTAGCAGCAAATTACACCAACCGGAACATTCAGTTTTTTCTGAAGGTCTTTGGCAAAATAATATCCCACAGCAGACATTTCAGCAACATTATTTTCAGTTGTTGCGGTGTGCCAGTTCATATCACCTTTACTTTTATATCCTTCATAGGGTTTGTAGGGAACCATCACAAATCTGATATTTATATTCGTTGCATTGGCGGCTTCTTCTTTTCCCCCAACAGCATTTTGAAGCATAAAGCCCATATTCGATTGTCCACCGGCAATCCAAACCTCACCAACATATATTTCGTTGATTTTCAGATTTTCATTAGTCGAAGCAACGTTCAGTTCATATGGCCCGCCTTCTTTTAAGGAAGCCAGTTCCACAGACCATTTTCCGGATTTATCGCTTTTGGTCTGTAGCTGTTTTCCCTGAATGCTTACAGAAACACCTGCTGAAGGAGCTGATGTTCCCCAAACAGTGACTTTGGCATTACGTTGAAGTACAGCACCTTCGTTGAAAAGTTCGCCAAGTTTTAGATTTTGAGCATTTACAAGGCTGAAAATGAATAATCCAACAATAATTAGTTGAGTTCTGAAATTGTTTCTCATGATTATTTAGTTTGTTTTTTGATTAAGAAGGGTTCTATTTTTTTAGCGAAGAGTTTGTAACAATCTGCATTTACATGCAAACTGTCACCAGTGAATAATTCTTTCCGATAAGTGTCGTTTTCGTTTAGCACCACTGAAGCGATATCTACATATTTCAGATTCGGTTTTGTAGCTACAAATTCTTTCATTTTTGCATTATATTCTTTAAACTGTTCGCGTTGAGCATTCCGGCGCGGACTGTATTTTACCGACAATAAAACGATCTGAGTTTTTGGTAATTTTATCTCGGTTTGCTGAACAAACTTCTTTAAATCCGCAAATAAAGTTTCAACCGGAATTCCGCCGCCCAAATCGTTATCTCCTTCGTAGAGCACCACCTGAGCCGGCTTGTATTGATAAACGAATTTATCGGCAAAATAAATAGCTTCAGCAAGTCGTGAACCTCCAAATCCATGATTCAGGATATTGGATTGCGGAAAATAGCTTTGCATATCAGTCCATTTTCTCAATGTAGAACTGCCAATAAATACCACCAGATTGTTTGAGTCAATCCCTTTTTTATCTTCCTGAGCAAACTGCGCTATTTCTTTTGCATATTTATCCTCCTTCGATACCGATTTGTTTTGTGCTTTAACTGGCTGTAAATTAATTGCCAGCAATGAAAGTGCTATCCAGATTCCGGAAATAAATACAGTATGCTTCGAATATTTTCTCATTTAATAATTACTTTATAATTTGATTCTGAAAGTGCGGTCTTCACTTTCACGATAAACAAACCTGATTGGTTGAGTTTAATAGTATTTTCGTGACTCTGAACTAACAATCTACCCATACAATCATAGACTGAAGTGAGCGTTTTTTCGTTGGATATAATATTTAGATTGTTTCCAGAAAGATTTAAATTAATATTGTTGTCTTTCGATTGACAAACAGAAGAAATTGCTTGTGAATTTATCACTTCACCCAAAAAGGCTATTACTTCAGTTTCCATTTGAGTATTGTATGCATCAGGAAAACCACCGTGTAGACCTCCGGGAACAGTCAGAAATTTATTTTTCACACCGGCTGTCTGCAATTTTGCCTGTAATCGTACCGATTGTGTGTAGGGAATAGTTGGGTCGGCATCGCCGTGAATAATGTATGTTGGAGGTGTATTAATATCTATCATTTCGTAAGGTGATAGTGATTTTACAAAAACTGAATCAGTATAACGAGATCCCAACCAAGCAACCATTCCGGAGTAAACCGGCGCAAAGGTCATTAAATCAGCAGCACCGTATTTGTCAATCACAGCCATAACTTTAATAGTGCCGGGATATTGCTGACAATCATTATCATAGATTCTGTTATTTTGCAAATAACCACCTGTCAAAGCCAGATGACCACCGGCTGAACCTCCCTGAAAGATAATTTTATTCC
>CAIQOG010000387.1 GCA_903873355.1 uncultured Bacteroidales bacterium | reverse complement strand
GTGTATGATCTGAAATTCTGTAACTGACCCAACTCCAGTAAATAAGAGAAATCACTTACTCCGCGGTTATTCCCTACAGAACCGGTACTCAACCGAACTTTGGCATCACTTACCACATCTTTCAGCGAGTTCATGAATGGTTCATTAATCAATCGCCATGCAAATGCACAGGATGGGAAGTATCCCCATTGATTGGTTTTATAGAACTTTGAGGAACCATCGGCACGGAAATTCACCGTAAATAAATAGCGGTCTAGCAAGGTGTAATTTATACGTCCCAGATAAGAAAGCAGCTGATTGGCTGAACCGTTATAGCCTGTTTGAGTTCCCGAACCCGAAGTAGTTACTGTTCCTGATGATAAATTGTATAATCCAAGATACTCAAATTCAGGTGTCATATTAATAACACGCATAGTTTGTGTTTTAAATCCACTGTACTGATAAGTGAGACCTAACATCACATCAAGGGAATGATCTTTGTTGAATTTCTTTCTGTAAGATAATAAGTTTTCATTCAGAAAGTTAGTTACATCCTGATTATCGGTTATACCGTTTACTCCGTTTGCATTAATTGCAGTTGCAGTAGCTGTGCCACTGGCAACCCTTTTATATAATAGTCCCTGAATTGTTTTGGAATTATAAAACTGTTCACGATTAGTATTAATAAATGTACTTCCAACCGATGTTGTAAATACAAAATCTTTTAGAAAACGGAGTTCAAGTTTGCTGTTTACCGTAGTTGTTCCTTGTGTTCGGACATCATGTTCGTTCTGAGCTTGTTGTAATGGATTTACAAGCACCGAAGGGTCAATCCCGGTGTCGAGGTTTCCACCTGCCAGCATTGAACTATCCACTTCGGCTAATAACAAATCCTGACCACCCAAACCCGAAGAAGGCCTGTACTGGCGCATAGTATTCATCACCGAATTGGTTCTGGTAACTATTGTGTTATGAGTAGCTTTCAACTGAAGTTTAACCGATTTATTAAACCGCTGATCCAGACTAAACTGGGCGTTATAACGATTCATTCCGGTATTCAAAACAACACCCTGTTGATCCACATAGCCCAGATTAAAATTATATTTAGTTTCTGCTGTTCCTCCATTTACCGAAAGAGAATGAGTTTGGGTAGGTGAACTTGCCATCAGTAAATCAGGCCAGTTATATCCTGCTTCATTTCTGTAATTATCTAATGTGGTTGAGTCTTTTCCATTATTTAAATACATCTTATAAAATGTATTATATTGAGTTAAACCTTCCTTTGAAGCTATTTCCTGCTGCATTTTCACATACTCATAGGGCCCCATCATTTTAGGCATAGCAGGCTTGGCTGTCATCGAAAAATTATAACTATAATCCACTTTCGTTTTCCCAACCGTTCCCTGTTTCGTATTTATTATGATTACCCCATTCGCACCGCGCGAACCATAAATGGCAATGGAAGAGGCATCTTTCAGAACATCGATACTTTCGATATTTTTCGAGTCGAGTGTTGCCAAGTCAAAGTTCTCCATTGGAAAACCATCAATAACATACAAAGGTGAAGCATCCTGCGAGAGTGAACCACCGCGTATAGTTACCTGAGCCTGTGCACCGGGTGCAGCATCGGCAGCCACGATATTGACTCCGGCAATTCTACCTGCCAAAGCCTGATCAATAGTTGAAACCGGAGCAACATTAATCTCTGTCATATTCACCTTACCAACTGATCCGGTCAGGTCCTTCCTGCGCACCGAACCATATCCGATGGCAACGGCTTCATTGAGCTGAAGTGCTTTGTCTTCGAGGGTAGCATTTACTACAATTCGATTCTGGATTGGAACTTCGAGGGTTTCCATTCCCAAAAAGCTGAAAACAAGGGTGGC
>CAIQOG010000386.1 GCA_903873355.1 uncultured Bacteroidales bacterium | reverse complement strand
TTACTTGATAAGTTACTATTCGAAAAATCACAACTTACAAACTTACATTTCTCGAATGTGGCATTTTTTAATTCTTTGTTGGAAAAATTAACTTTTTCGAAAACTTTATTTTCATGATTTTTTTCCATTCTCAAAATTTTTTAAATAAAAAGGCTATCGAAATGATAGCCTTTTTAATATTGAATTTTAGAAATACTATGCTGTTGTTTGTTCTGGCTTAGGCAATAATACTTTGCGAGACAATTTGAATTTACCTGTTTTAGGATCAACACCAATTAATTTCACTTGTATCTTATCACCTTCTTTTAATATACCTTCCATACTATCTAGTCTGCGATGCTCAACTTCAGAGATATGAAGTAAGCCATCTTTACCAGGCATAAACTCAACAAAAGCACCAAATGCCATTATTGATTTTACTTTCCCCTCATAAACTTCACCAACTTCGGGTTGAGCAACAATACCTTTGATTTTCGCTAACACAGCATCAATTTTTTCCTTATCAACTGCAACGATATCGATATGTCCCATTCCGTCTTTTTCTTCAATTACAATGGTTGCTCCTGTTTCACGTTGCATTTCCTGAATAATTTTCCCTCCAGGTCCGATAATTGCACCGATAAATTCCTTAGGAATAACCATCTTCACTATACGCGGAGCATGTGCTTTGTAATCTTCACGAGAAGCAGTAATGGTCTTAGCCATTTCTCCTAGAATATGTAAACGCCCCTGTTTAGCTTGTTCTAAAGCTTCAGCCATAACTTCATATGGTAAACCATCCACTTTTAAATCCATTTGACAAGCAGTAATACCGTCTTTAGTTCCACAAACTTTAAAGTCCATGTCACCTAAATGATCTTCATCTCCTAAAATATCAGAAAGAATCGCATATTTCCCTTTATCATCAGTAATTAATCCCATTGCAATACCTGAAACTGGCTTGTTGATCTTAACACCTGCATCCATTAAAGCTAATGTACCAGCACAAACTGTAGCCATAGATGATGAACCATTTGATTCTAAAATATCAGAAACAACACGAACGGTATAAGGGTTTTCAGAAGATAGAACCTGACGCAATGCACGTTCAGCAAGATTACCATGACCAATTTCACGTCTTCCCGGACCACGGTTTGGTTTCACTTCACCTGTAGAAAATGCTGGGAAATTGTAATGTAACATAAAGTTATTCTGACCTTGGTATAATGCTCTATCGATAGACTGTAGATCCAATTTAGTTCCCAATGTCACAGAAGTCAATGATTGTGTTTCTCCACGAGTAAATACCGCTGAACCATGTGCAGATGGTAAATAACCAATTTCACTCCAGATAGGACGAATTTGATCAGTTTTACGACCATCTAAACGAGCTCTTTCATCAAGCACAAATCTACGAACAGCATCATATTCAACTTCATGATAATATTTTTTTACTAAAGAAGTACTTACAGTTGCTTTTTCTTCTTCAGGTAATGAATCAATAAATTCAGTTACTACAGCTTTGAAAGCAGCGCTACGTTCTTTTTTGTTTGGATTTTGTGATTTCGCAACAGCGTATGCTTTGTCGTAAAGTGCTTTAAAAACACTGACTACTAGAACTCAACAACTAACAAAATCAATCAGCAGAATCAGCATCAGAATTGAAGATTTGCACAATCATTTAGTGGACGTTGGAGCCTGTTATTTAATCGATGGAATGGATATTACCGATGCGGACATCGTAATGGTGAAGGAGTCAAACAAATGATACTAACCGAACTGATTGATTTAGATAGGCTTGATGGCGAGGTAAATTCTATTGAACTTTTTAAGTCATTGAAATTTCCATCAACGACAACATATGAAATTTGGAGTGAAAAAAACATTGAAAAGAATAAAAGTGTTGAACTTGGGGAAGATTATTTTCAAACAGACATCGCTCACATTTATTCATTATCAGTAGACTTTAGTAAAAGGCTGGCATTGATGTCAGACACTTCTGTTGCTGATGATTTCAGGGGATATTTTATAGAAGTTGAGAAAGAG
>CAIQOG010000385.1 GCA_903873355.1 uncultured Bacteroidales bacterium | reverse complement strand
CGGTCGTACAAATCCTGTCGGAACATGATATTCCGAACCTCATCAACCAGTACAATGCCCATTATTTTGTTTGTAATGGGATGAAGAACCGGAAACAGGTTTCGTTTAGAACGCGAGATGTTTTTCACCAGTTCGCCAAGCGTCATTTCGGGATTTAATACGATAAAATCAGTTTCGATAAAGTTCTCCATTTTCAGCATCGACAGAATCGCTTTGTCTTTGTGATGCGTCATTAATTCGCCTTTCTGTGCCAAACGCATGGCGTACAGGCTGTGCGGTTCGAAAATAATAATGGTAAGATATGAAACTGTGGAAACTATCATCAGCGTCATAAACAGGTTATAACCACCGGTAAGCTCGGCAATCAGAAAAATCCCGGTGAGCGGCGCATGCATAACTCCCGACATCAACCCCGACATTCCGGCCAGTGCAAAGTTTTCTAATGGAATATGAAATCCAAACATATTTAATAATTTGGCCACTACAAACCCTGTCAGACAGCCAATAAAAAGCGAAGGCGCAAAAATTCCACCCACACCACCACCGCCCGTAGTAGCCGCCGAAGCAAATATTTTAAACGCTATAATCAGCACCAGATACACGATAAGTACCCACGGACTGTTACCAAGTCCCAGAAACAAACTACGGTCGAGAACGGTTGACGAATGGCCATTGAGCAATGCTCCGATGGTGTCGTACCCTTCGCCATAAAGCGGAGGAAAGACAAAAATCAGCAAACTTAGTGTCATGCCGCCTATCACCAACTTATAGTACGGATTCTTCAGTTTTCTGAATAGACCTTCCAGACGGTTCATTCCACGTGTAAAATAAAGCGAAACCAGACCACACACAATTCCAAGTAAGATAAGGAACGGAATGCGCGAAACACTGAAACTTTCGTACGTTCCGAACTCAAAAGTAAACGAACTGCCTGTGAAAATATAGGATAATGCCGTGGCTGTGACCGACGAAATAATCAATGGAGCAATGGCAGTAAGCGTCATATCGAGCATCAGCACTTCCAGCGTAAACATAAGTCCGGCAATAGGTGCTTTGAAAATTCCACCAATAGCTCCGGCAGCTCCACATCCCACCAGCAGCATCAGCGTTTTCTGATCCATCTTGAAGAAATTCCCCAGATTCGACCCAATGGCAGCACCGGTAAGTACAATCGGTGCTTCAGCTCCAACCGACCCGCCAAAACCAATCGTTACCGAACTTCCCACCAGTGAAGTCCACATGTTATGAAGTTTCAGGATGCTTTTTCGCTGCGAAATGGCATACAAAATTCGCGTAACACCATGACTGATATTATCTTTAACTACAAAATGAACGTATAAATAGGTGAGCGAAATACCAACCGCAGGGAAAACCAGGTACCAGTAATTGACTGAATTTTTGCTGAAATGTTCGGTGAGCAAATGCTGGATAATGTGAATGCTCGATTTGAGAAGAAAAGCAGCTATAGCTGCAAAGATACCAACTAAAAAACTCAATATCAGAATGAAATTGCGCTCTTTAATGTGGTGTTCGCGCCACGCAATCATCCGAATATACCAACTCTTACTTTCCATACCTAAGGATAAAACTTGTTGCAAAGATACGGAAAATACAGTGGGTTTTAAACCCCTTTCCCCTTAAAAATAATCTCGAAGGTGTACATCAGGATTTTGATGTCGGTGCTGAGCGACATGTTTTCCATGTAGATAATGTCGTAGTTCAGGCGTTCTATCATCTTTTCTACGGTGTCGGAATAGCCAATTTTAATCGGTCCCCACGAAGTCAGTCCCGGGCGGATTTTGTAGAGCAGGCAGTAATATGGAGCTTCGTCCATAATTTTATTGATGTAGTAGCGGCGTTCAGGGCGTGGTCCCACCAGACTCATATCACCGCGCAGGATATTCCAGAACTGTGGAATTTCATCAATACGGTATTTTCTTAAAACCCGTCCTATGGCAGTTATACGGTCATCCTCCGAACTGCTGAGTTTCGGCGTGCCGTTTTCAGCATCGCTATACATGGTTCTGAATTTGAGAATTTTAAACGGTCGGCCAAATCGCCCGATTCGTTCCTGACGATAGAAAACTGTGCCTTTAGAATCGGCTTTAATTTTTATACTGAAATACAATATAACCGGCGAAAGGATAAGCAGCGAAAGGATAGACACAATGATGTCGATAAATCGTTTCAGACTCGCCTGCCAATCAGGCATGGATGATTTAGTGATACTTACCAGCGGGCTGATTCCGAGCTTGGAGATTTTGGCACTACCAATCAGGATTTCGTACAAACGCGGCGTAAACTGAATTTCGATATTGAAGCGATAAAGCAGGTTGATGATTTTAAACAGTTCGTTCTCGTCAGCTTCGTTTTCAAGTGCCACGATAGTTTCCTCGATATTGAATTTCTCAATAACACCCGCTATTTGAGCCATATTTCCCACAATTTTATCTTGTGGAACTGCAATTTTCTTGTCGACAGATACAAATCCTGCAATCGTATTCTGGGAAGCATATTTTTCAATATCGCCGGCAATTCTCAATGCGTTAGGTCCATTGCCGATAATCAGTGTATTGACTGTCCATTTTTTGGTTTTGTAGTTTTGCTGAATTTCCGAAAAGATGAGAAGTCGCAATATAAAAGTAAACCCAAAGAGCAGTGTGAAAAGCACCAACAGGGAAAAGTAGAAGTATTCATACGAAACTACCACATCACCCAGTTTGAGTACCAAAAACACAGAAAGTGAAATAAACGCGGACGAAACCATAGTGGCAAGTATAAGACTGCCCCGGGTTTTTTTATGAGAATTCAGATAAATTCCTGAAAGTGAATGGATAAAAATGCAATAGAACGGGAAAAGCAGCAGACTGGTAACGTAATCGTAATTAGGAATAAGGATATGAATTTCATCAAGAATATGAATATCATTTATCGTTTTCCGAAAAATAACAAAAGCGACCCACACAAGCACGGCGGCCAGCATGTCGTTGAGGATGTATTTCCGTACGAGTAAATTTTTGTTCATTCCCTGATAATCTGAATTAGATTTCCTTTGCCAAGTTTTATAATTGACGAAGGTTTTGGTGCATTTGTTTCGTTTTGTCTGAAATTTACCACATGATCAACCGCTGCCTTTATTTCTTCAGTGATCTGAGCAAAATTAGCAGGGGTCGGTTCGCCGCTTACGTTGGCCGAAGTTGACACTATCGGTTTGCGGAAACGTTCGCACAGTGTTTTTGAGAAAATCTCCTTAGTAACACGAATTCCAATGGATTTATCATCTGCCACAAGATTCTGAGCCAGATTTTTGGCCTCGGGATAAATAATAGTCAACGGTTTCTCGCTCAGTTCAATCAAATCCCACGCTATTTCCGGCACTTCGTCCACGTACGACTGAATACGCACAGTACTGTCAACCAGAACCAGCATTGCTTTAGCATCTGCCCGTTTTTTTATTTCAAAAATACGTTTAACAGCCTCTGCATTGGTGGCATCGCATCCCATGCCCCAAACCGTATCGGTGGGGTAAAGAATAACTCCGCCAGAACGAAGTACTTCCACTGCTTTTTTTAATTCATCATGCATGATCATCTTCAGTTTTTCCACGACACAATCCCAATCAAATTTATAAACGGTAAAATTTCTTTTTTATTTCTTAAGATTTGAATAATTTCCATACAAAAATAATATATTTTTTCCGGATTACTTTTTAAACATTTTTCAACGCTTCGCAATCTCGGTTTAACTTGTAGAATTGATTTATTATAGCTACTTTTACGGCTTGGAACATGCTTGTTTTTGATGATTTTATTCTGATTTTAAGAGCTTGAATAATAGCCGGTTGTTCCTTTATTCAGAAAGTTGAGACTTTCTGAAACAGCGTTGAAAAATATAAATACAATGATAAATACCTGGATTTACACAACCCTAACCGAAGAACAAACACAGATACAAAACAAACTTGCAGAAGAACTTAGCATAAGTCCCATACTTGCCCGATTGTTGGTTCAACGGGATATTCTCACTTTCGAGGATGCCCGTCGGTTTTTCCGTCCCGATTTAAATGATTTGCACGACCCGTTTCTGATGGCCGACATGCAAAATGCTGTGAACCGCCTGACAAAAGCCATGCAACAGAATGAAAAAATTCTGGTTTATGGCGATTATGACGTTGATGGAACTACCTCAGTTGCATTGGTTTACAAATTCCTCAAACAGTTTTATTCTAATGTAGATTTCTATATTCCCGACCGATATACCGAAGGATATGGGATTTCATATCAGGGTATTGATTTTGCCGCTGCCAACGAATTTAAACTAATCATTGCACTCGACTGTGGTATAAAAGCAGTTGAAAAAGTCAAATATGCATTGAGTAAAGGTGTCGATTTTGTTATATGCGACCATCACACCCCCGATGCTGTATTGCCACCCGCTGTTGCTGTACTCGACCCCAAACGCGATGACTGTACTTATCCTTACAAACATCTCTCCGGGTGCGGTGTGGGCTTTAAACTGATGCAGGCCTTTGCCATTACCAACGATATCGATTTCGCTAAACTTACTCCACTGCTCGACTTGATGGCATTGAGTATTGCATCGGATATTGTACCGATAACCGGTGAGAATCGCATTCTGGCTTTTTATGGCTTAAAACAAATCAATAGTAATCCAAGTGTAGGTTTAAAAGGGATTCTGGATGTTTGCGGATTGGCAGATAAGGAAATATCTATCAGCGATATTGTATTCAAAATAGGTCCACGTATCAATGCTTCAGGTCGTATGAAACTGGCTTCTGAAGCTGTGGAACTACTCGTGTCGAGCGATCATGATTTTGCAAAAATGAAAAGCGGGATGATTAACGAATATAATAACGACCGCAAAGACCTCGATAAAAACATTACCGATGAAGCCATCGCTCTGATTGCAGCCGATGACCGTTATAAAGGCCGCAGATCTATTGTAGTGCATAAACCCGACTGGCATAAAGGTGTAATCGGGATTGTGGCATCACGCTTATCCGAAGAGTATTATAAACCAAGCATCGTTTTGGCCAATTCGAATGGTTTTGCTTCCGGTTCGGCTCGTTCTGTTCCCGGTTTCGATATTTACAAAGCCATTGATTCCTGCCGCGATTTGCTCGAGAACTTTGGTGGACACATGTACGCTGCCGGTCTGACGATGAAAGAGGAAAATGTGTTGGAATTTACCGACAGATTTGAAAAATTTGTATCAGAAAATATTCTGGAAGAACAAACTTATCCACAAATTGACATTGATGCAGTGCTGGAGTTCAAAGATATAACTCCGAAATTCTTCCGTGTTTTGAAACAGTTTGGTCCTTTTGGTCCGGGAAATATGAAACCCATGTTTGCATCCAAAAAAGTATTTGATTATGGAACAAGCCGATTGGTAGGGAAAGAGCAGGAGCACCTCAAACTGGAACTTATTGATTCAAGTTCGGAAAACGTGATGAACGGAATCGCTTTCCGTATGTACGAGTACAACGACCACCTGAAAGCGCTCAATCCGCTTGATATTTGTTATACACTTGAAGAAAACACCTTCAATTCAAATACTTCTATTCAGCTGATGATTAGGGATATAAAGATTGATGGGAACTAATTTTACGAATTAAGACGAATTACAGCTAATTTATTCGGATTTTTTCTCTTGTAATTCTTCCGACGGAGGATTTACAAGACCTTCCTCCAGTACAAACCGTTTATAATACGAAATCATTAGCGTGGTCAGCGGAAGTGCAATTATCAGCCCAACCATCCCCATAAGAGATCCCCAGATAGAGAGCGAAAGCAAAATGACTGCGGGATTCAATCCGGTAACTTTTCCCATGATGCGTGGTGTCAGAATTAAATCTTCAATCAGCTGTATTACAACAAAAACCACTGCTATTCCGATTAAAACCGATGTAAAACTCTGACCGGTTTCGAATGATTGCAATAACCCGAGCAACAACGAAGGTATAAGTGCGACTGTTTTTAGATACGGTACCATGTTGAGTAAGCCTATAAGCAATCCCATTACGATAGCAAGCGGTAACCCAATGATGCTGAAACCTATAATAAAGAGAGTGGCCACAATAACCGCGATTAAGGCTTGTCCCCTGAAATAGCGATTCATACCCGATTCCATGTCCAGAACAATCTCAGTAATGAGATTTTTGTATTTTGGTGGAATGATTCCGAACATATCAGCAGATATTTTTTCGTAATCAAGCAGAATGAAAATCAGGTACAGAAACACGATTATTACAACCGAAAACCCAAGTATAAAATCCAGCGAACCATTTACAAAATCCCACAGTTGAGGTGCCAGCTTCCTGACACTATTCATCATGTTCTGATCAGACAAAAGTGATTTCAGATTTAAATGTGAGATATAGTGCTGTATTTCATATTGCCAGGAACGTGGCAGAAAGGAATTCATGTCAATACTTTCGCTATAGGTGACTGCCAGTTGGGAGAGTTTTTGTACTTCGGCAGTTACTATAGGTGCTAAAATCCAGATTATGGATGTAATTGATCCTATAAAAAGTAACAGCGTTGCAAAAATTGACAATGCCCTGTTTTTGAATTTGAGTTTGTGCTGAAAAAATGATACAAAAGGCTGCAACAGGTATGCAATCAGCCATGCTATCAGAAATGGCAGTAACACACTGCTCAGGCGGATTATAAGCAAATAAATCAGCGTCAGAACACTCAGTCCGATTAGCATCCTTACAACTCTGTCGAAAGTATAGGGTTTTGTATTCATTGCTGGAGGATTAGTTTATTAAGTTGATTCGTTTTAAGCCCTTTCAGGGGTTTGGGGTAGCTTTTGTTTTACTGAAACAATCGCGGCAAATTGGTTCATATTCAGTCATTTCGCCCAATAAAACCCGCTTATCACTTTCAACCAACCGGTGCGAAACATAAGCCAGCGCTCCGCAACGCACACAAATGGCATGAACTTTATACACATCTTCGGCAATAGCACATAAAGCAGGCATGGGGCCAAAAGGAATTCCCTTGAAATCCATATCCAGACCGGCAATAATGACCCGAATCCCCTGGTTTGCAAGCTGCGTACAAACATCCACCAACCCTTCATCAAAAAACTGCGCTTCATCAATACCAATTACATCCACTTCACCCGACATCAGTAGAATACTTCCGGACGATTCTACGGGCGTGGAGCGGATTGAAGTGCGGTCGTGCGAAACAACTTCATCTTCCGAATAGCGCGTGTCAATTTTTGGTTTGAAGATTTCAACCCGCTGTTTGGCAAAATTGGCACGTTTCAGGCGACGAATCAGTTCTTCGGTTTTCCCTGAAAACATTGAACCGCAAATAACTTCAATACTTCCCCTTTTTAATTGCGTCGGGTGGTTTTGTTCTGAATAAATCATGGTATCTTGTTGAAAATAAGTTTGTTTTATTTTTATTAATTTCGGCTATTGTTGTAACTTTGCAGCGGAATTAATGCTACAGCAGAAATTTTAAAAATTTTCCTTGCAAAGATAAAAAAATATAGATGATTCAGATTCGTTTTGCTTTAAAAAGATATGAACATCTAATTTCTTGAATTCATTCTCAAAAACTGCCTGTTATGAAACTTTTTGTGGTGCCTACGCCTGTCGGAAATCTGGAAGATATGACTTTCAGGGCTATTCGTGTTTTAAAGGAAGCTGATCTTATTTTGGCTGAAGACACGCGTACCAGCGGTTTTTTGTTGAAACATTTTGAGATAAAAACGCCCATGCAGTCGCACCATAAATTCAACGAACACAAAACAGTTGAAAATGTGGTACAGCGTATCAAAGGAGGTCAGAAAGTAGCATTGATATCTGACGCCGGAACACCGGCTATTTCAGATCCCGGATTTTTGGTAGTGCGTCAGTGTGTTGAAAATGGTATTGAGGTTGAATGTTTGCCCGGTGCAACAGCTTTTGTTCCCGCTTTAGTCACATCAGGATTGCCTAACGACCGCTTTTGTTTCGAAGGTTTTTTGCCTCAGAAAAAAGGGCGGCAGACCAAACTCCGTGAATTATCAGCCGAAAAACGTACCATGATTTTCTATGAATCACCGTTTCGTCTATTAAAAACGCTTACACAATTTGCAGAATATCTTGGTGCAGAACGAAAAGCTTCCGTTTCCCGCGAAATTTCCAAGCTATTTGAGGAGACCAGACGTGGAACATTGACAGAATTAATCGAACATTTTACATCGCAAGTCCCTAAAGGAGAAATTGTTGTAATTGTTGCAGGAATTGAAGAATAACATTACCTTTGCACCCGAAATAAGAGTTTTTCACGACAACATTTTTACCTGTTTTTTAAACTTTCCACTAACTCACAATTTAGTTTTATTTGATATGAAACCGATTTTATATACTCTTGCTTTGATGGCTTTAATGCTAACATCATGTGGAAAAAATTCTTCTGAATACAAAGCGCTACAAGCTCAAAATGATTCATTGATGAATTCAAAGATAAAACTACAACAGGAAGTTGATAGTTATTTTTCAGCGATGAATCAGATTGAACAGAATATTGAGAAAATCAAAGAAACAGAGAAAATTATCTCAGTACAACCTGTTGGAAATGATTTAGGTGAAGATGTGCGCACTAAAATAAATGATGATATGACTTATTTGTTCGATATGCTCAGAGCAAATAAGCAAGAACTGGCACGGTTGAAATCTAAATTGAGAAAAAGTGCTTTCAAATCTTCGCAATTGGAGAAAACAATTATCAAACTCACAAAGTCGCTCGAAGAAGAAACAGCGAAGGTTGCACTTTTACATGGCGAACTGGCAAAGAAAGATTCGATGATAGTTAAGCTTGATACTCAAGTAATTAAACTTGGACGTGATGTGGAAGTTTTGACCAATGAGAATAAAACAAAAGAAGTGAAGATAAAGGAACAGGAGGAAACGATACACACTGCATGGTATGTTTTTGGAACTATAAGTGAACTTAAACAACAAAAGATAGTAACGGTTGAAAATTTATTCAGTCAGCAAAGGGTATTGCAACACGATTTTAATAAAAACTATTTTGTGCGCATTGATGCCCGTAAAACCAAATCAATTCCATTGTATTCTACTCATGCCAAGATACTTACCAATCATCCGAAATCGTCTTATACTCTTGAGAAAGAAAATGGAAACTTCGTATTGTTGATTGTTGATCCCGAAGAATTCTGGAGTGTAAGCAAATACCTGGTTATTGAGGTGGAATAGACCCCTAACCCCTAAAGGGGAACAATCAGACCTCCTTTGTCTTTTATCTAATTTTAATAGTCAAAACAATACTAACTTTATTCCCCTTTAGGGGTTAGGGGCATATGTACAAATACGTTTTCCTTGACTTAGACGATACTATCTGGGATTTTCATGTCAATGCCAAATCTTCATTACAGGAGATATATGATAACAAAAATTTCGATAAGCATTTTGATAGTTTTGATCAGTATTTCGAGATATACGCCAAACGGAATCTTGAATTGTGGGATCAGTATGGGAAAGGGGAAATTACAAAAGATGCACTTTCGCTGGAACGTTTTCTTCACCCTCTGAGACAAGTTGGTGTCCACGATGAGGAACTTGCTTTAATAATGGGGAAGGAGTATCTCGACTTGCTTCCTACGCGCTCGGCATTAGTTCCAAATGCACTCAAAATCCTGGATTATCTTGCACCAAAATACCCACTCACTATTGTTTCAAACGGATTTATTGAAGTACAATACCTTAAGTTGAAAAAATGTGGATTAGAACATTATTTTTCACATGTTGTACTTTCGGAAGAAGCCGGTGCTTTGAAACCGGATAAAAAGATTTTCGAACATGCATTGCAACTCAATGGAGCGAAAGCCTCTGAAACCATTATGATTGGCGATAGTTATGAAGCAGATATAATCGGAGCTCAGAATGCCGGAATTGACCAGATATACTTTCGGTATTCACAATCACAAGCTAAACAACCCGCTACATTTATAATTGATAGACTCGACGAAATCTTCAGTATTCTGTAAAAGTCGTTATCTTATTCACAATAAAGGCTGTCTCAATTTTTTGAGACAGCCTTTATTAGTTTAATTAAAGCCCGATTAGTTAATCATCACTTTTGCAGTTTTTTCACCTACTTTTACGAGGTAAATACCTTTTCTAAGCGAGATTGGAAGCACGTCATTGCTAGTTTTCAGCACGTGACTAATTAGCAAATTACCGGTTAAATCAAATACCATAAGATTTCCTCCGGCAGTTGCATTCTGAACGTGTAATGCATTGTTTGAAACAAATGCATTTAATGCACTGATGCTTGGGGTTTCAACAGCGGTAACTGTTTGGAAAGCAATCTTTGGTGCAATAAAACCGGAGATATCTATACCAAATACGTCTGATATTGATGTCCAGGCACTGCTATAATATGCATATAATGAACAATCGGCATAAGGGCGACCTGCAGTCGTTAATAATCCCATATGGTTAGTGGCACTAGGAGTTCCAACATTTGTAAAATCAAGTGAAATGTAAAAACTACCTGTAATAGTTACCGGAGTTGTGTAGGTATATGATTTCATTGTTGAAGTTGTGATGGCAGTTGCACCAAACAATGTTGAGTATGTTGGGGTTACTGAACTTACTACTGTTCCCGGAATTCCACCCGCTCCATCGGCCTTAAGAATTTGAATCGTAAAGGTTTTTGCCCTGTTGGTTGATGACAAGGTGTAGTTGCCAACATACAAATAAATCTGGCTCAATGAAACTGTTGCACCGGCAGGCAATACAAACTTTTCAGCGATTTTCTTATAATTGGTATTTGGTCCCGCCAAATACATGTTAGTATTAGTTGAAGAAGTTTGATAATCTGCAAATGAATCATACGACTTGATATTATAAACGATGTCAGATGTTACAGTTGCAGTTGGTCTGATCAAATAATGATTTACATCTTTAATAGTAGTACCTCCGGGGCCTGTAGCAGATAATGTAGCACTATGAAATCCACTTGTTGCATAGGTAACAGATGGAATAGTATCTGTTGTTGAGCTTGCAGTTGCGTCAGCATCAAAAATCCATGAGAAAGATGTAGCACCGAGTATTTGTGGCACATAATTTATTGACTCATTGCCATATAAATAAACAGAATCATTGACAACTGCCGTAGCTGACCATAAACCTCCTTTAGAATAGGCCTGTAAAATTGGTGGTTCTACATAAGCATTATCAGAAACTGCAAAGTTTTCAAATGCAACTGCATCTACATCCATCGCAGCGGTACAATGGCTAATTGCGAAGTTATAGTTACCACTTGTACTTGGCGTATAAGTACCTTCAAGCCTTGTCCAAGTATCAATTACAGCAGAGTTTGCGCCTGTTTTATCAATTACTAATGTGGTTTGAGTTGCAGCAGTTTGGTTAGTACCCACTGTTACTTTAAATTCATCATTTACACTGTTATATCCTGGTGCATAAGCCCAAACATAAACATGATAAGTAACACCTGCAGTTAAGCTCATAGCAGGAGAAAATGCCCATGCATTTCTTGATGCAGAAGCATCATAACCTGAAATCAGATATGTACTGCCTGAAAGAGAAGGTAATCCAGATAAACTACCAACACTCATAACATCACTTGTAGTGGTTGAAGCATCTGTTATCAACCAACCATCGGTAGTAATATCAGCTGCATCAAAATTTTCTTTGTAAGGAAATGTGCTAATTGGATCAAGCGCCCGAACCTTTGCAGGAGTCGCCAATTGATTAAATTGAGGTACAATAACCTGTGTTTTTTTACTTTTTTGCTGTGTTTTTAAAATTGCAACTGAAGGGTTAGCAATTGTTTTGTTGCGCAAACCGATTGTAAGATTTGCACTTGCTGAAAGAATAATAGCTGCCATGACAGCAATTACGAGTAGTTTTTGTTTCATAAAGCGTTAATTATTAATGTTTATATTAAAAAAAGAATTTTATTCAACACACAATCAATAAGTTATCAATTGTGTGTTGAATGTATTATGGTTATCGTTTTACTTTAACATTTTCTGTTTTAGTTCCGGTAAATTTCAGGATATAAATTCCTTTAGTGAGATTGTTTGTTGGAATGCTATATATTCCGGAATTTGGTAATGCAAATTCAGCCATTAATTGACCAGATACGTTGTAAAGCATTGCCTTATCGAAATCAGAAGTATAATTCAAATTAAAGGAATTTGAAGTTGAAATCACAGTTGCGTTTTGGTTTTTAATGGTTTCAAGTCCTGTTGATTTGTCCTGGTTGATAGTTATAGTCGTTTGTACTCCATACGATTCAAAAACTACATTGGCAGTTCTCTTATCTGTTCCTACGGGCAATGCTTCGGCCTTAAAGTCGAACACCAGGGCATTGTAGTCTGTGAAGTAAGAATCATCATAGCTTACAGTTAACCATGAGGGTAATGTTGTTTCATCATAAGACACCATTACTTCGTTGGTTACGCTATCAGTAACATTAAAAAACGAGTAGATAACTGCTCCCGGATTATTTGTATTATCAACCGCGCTTCCACCTTCGACTGGAGCAACTAATGTTTGTGTCTGACTATCGGCGTGTAAATAATTGAAATATGAATTCATCATGAAATACATATTCATATTGTTTGTTGATGATTTGTATAAACCACCATCCGAAACGCCAGTAACTGCATCCACCTTTGTAAAATAGGATGATCCATCAATTTTATTAGCATAATCAGTCAACATACCAAAATCCATTCCGGGTTGTTCTAATCCTGAAAGAACCAGTGCAAATGCATCCTTTACAATTAATGTCATAGGTGCTTCACGTCCTGTTTCCGGGTCTATTTGTACAAAAGTAAAGGGAAAGTAACAATTTTTGTATTCATCCGTAATTACATCTGAAGCCGAAATTTTTGAACTTGCCAGCGTATCGGTAGTAAGTTTGCCGGTTTCATCAATTTTGATAACCGATAAAGTAAGAAACTTATCAGCAGGTACAGGAGCATTTCCGTCAACAGAAACACCAAACAAACAAACATCTTTGATTACCATTGGAGACATTGGCTTTTCGTAAACGTTAACCAACGAACTGACTTTTGAACCATTTGTTCCATCGGCAGCCCGTAAGCATGTTCCATAGAAATATCCCT
>CAIQOG010000384.1 GCA_903873355.1 uncultured Bacteroidales bacterium | reverse complement strand
CGATAATTGATAATGAAAAAGTTATTCGTGAACAAATCAGTAATGTTATTGCTATTAATATGCCGGAAATAAGGTTGTCCTGAAAGAAAATAGAACTCAATGAACGGAGATAAATATCAATCAGATTATGAACCGGAAGCGAGTTTATCGACTGAAAAAAATTCAGTAACGAACTTCCGCCCATCGAATACATTTCGTTCATCCAGTAGATGTTACGTTGCGTTAAACCCAGATTTTCGAACGAAGCAGAAGGTAAAATAAGAAACCAAAATGAAATAACAAAAGGTATACTCAAAACGGGTAAACCATATTTACCCAACCAGTTGCCAAAGGTTACAGATAAAATAAGCGTGATAAGTGCAGCCAGCAATAATAAGGTGAAAAATACCAAACCCGGATCAAAAAAAGTTCCCAATCCAATACCCGTAAGCAGCGCATTAAAGCTGAACAGTCCTTTTTTTAATTGAGTTTGATCAAAGCCAAGAGAATTGGCTATTAAAACTGTGACGACAACAGCCAATAAACCACTAAGTCCTGAATAAAAATTGAAAAAAGTAACAAGCATAAGCACCATGGCCATAAACTTGTTGTTGAAAAAGAAAATCACTGAATAACTATTCAGTATGGCAGGTAACAGAATCGTTCGGAAGGTATTAAAACGTTTTTGCATAAACAGGCTTTTTCTACATAAAATTGTAGAGACGTTTATGCAACGCCTCTACAGATTTATAATGCAAAGATACTTATTTTAATGAATTATCTTTTAAGTGTGCAGGAACACGTTCATTGGCCATGATATCCTGAAGTGTTTCTGCTTTTCGGATTATATGGGTTTTGTTTTCGGTGTCAATCATAACAATATTTGGTCTCAGAGTTATAAACTGCATCCACTGAGTCATATTGTATGCACCCACTTTATGCACCACCAAATGATTTCCTTTTTCAAGCAATGGCATGGTTATGCTTTCGCGAATGATATCAATATTCATACATAGTGGACCGTACAATACCATTTCCTCGGTATGACTGCCAAATTCCTGAGCCGGACTAACTTTATGATCGTACCAGAATGCCGTGAACAGAGAGTTTACACCGAAATCCAATACGGTGGCCCGTCTTCCATCTGAAAGTCTTTTGGTAGCCAACACAGTTCCAAGTAGAAAACCTGCATCGTCAATTAAAGCACGTCCGGTTTCGAGAACAAGCAGCGGTAAATCTTCATGTTTAAATCCAAAGCCCAGTATCACATCGGTTATTGCATCGGCAAACTGATCGATAGATGGAACTGTATCAGAACCCGGCAAATATGAACCTTTCAGTGTGTTTGCAGAAGGGAAACCACCTCCAAGGTCGATGTACTGGATTACTTTGTTGAATTTTTCTTTGATTTTCCATGTCAACTCACAAAGCTTGGTTGCAGCAACGGCATAGGCAGCAGGTGAAAGCATAAATGTGCCGATATGGCAATGTAAACCTACTAAATCAAGACATTCAGAATTTACAATTCTTGTTATGGCATTCCAGGCCTGACCGTTTTCGAAATTAAATCCGAATCTGTCCCATTTTGGATAAATGCCTGTATCCATATTTACACGGATAGCAACGCGTGGTTTTAGCTTGTTTTCCTCGCTTAATCGGATAAGGGAATAAAGTTCATCGAAATGGTCGATATGAATCAACGAATTGTTTTTAGCTGCAGTCAAGAGTTGCTCATCCGTCTTGTCCGGTCCATTAAAGATGATTTTATTTCCGGGAACACCATTCCCAAGCGCTTTTTCATATTCAAAACCCGAGACAACCTCTGCCCATGAGCCTTCCTGATGAAATACCTGACAAACCGCATTCATGTAATTGGTTTTGTATGACCAGGCAAACTGTACTTTCGGATATCGTGTTTTGAAAATACGCGTTGCATTCTGATAATTGCGGCGTATTTGTTTTTCCGATATAACAAATAACGGGGAACCAAAATCATTTATTAAACCTTTTACCGAAACACTTTCGATGTGTGTAACCGGTTCATATTCAGTACGTGTTCCGAATTTATTCATTAGTCCCGAATTCATTTTCTGAATATACGGCCGTTCATATTTTAGTTTTTCCATAATTGTAAATTGTAAATGATAAAATAGTAAATTTATTAAAGTTCTCCCGTTCCTGATATTTTTTGAAATTCAGCTATATTGGTTATTAAATCCCATGCATAACGAACGAAAATTTTACCGACTTCGTATTCTGTAAATGGTTTAACATCTTCACCCAGAGCCATTTTTACTAACGAAGCGGGTTGATTTTGTCCGGCAGCAGCGGTAAGATATATCCATGCAGGGAAACGTGGATTTACTTCCATAATATAGGATTTGCCATCAGCAGTTTGCATAATTTCCAACTCGCAGCCACCACGCCATTTTGTAGCAGAAATGAATTTTTTGGCTAATTCAATGTATGAATGGTCATCGAGTGTAATTCCTGCCCATGCTTTTCCTTTGTCGGTAATATAGAGTTTGCGCATTGGAATAACACTTATTGTGTTTCCTTTGCCATCACCCAAAGCAGCTATATTTATTTCCGTACCGTTGATAAACTGCTGAACAATAATAGGCAATCCCCATTTTGCCTGAATTTTATAAAAAGCTTTATGAGCCTGCTCTGCAGTATTAGCAATGATAGCATCATAAAATTTACCTTTTACAACCATTGGATACCCTATTTTTTCAGCCACTTTTCCCAAATCTTTGGTTTCGAAAATTGCCTTATCGACAGGAACAGTTAATCCGTGTTTTTTGCCGAAATCATAAAGTTTGATTTTATCACGCGATTCAAACTGTTCTAAATCGGGTAAGAACGTATTAATGCCCATTGTTTTGAGCTTGTCTTTTAATTTTATGAAATTATAAAGTTCTGCATCAAAATTAGGTATGATTACATCGAGTTTCTCAATTTCATTGATATATATCAATCGACCTAACAAACTGTCTGTACCGGCTGAAGGGTAGGGGATTTGATAGGTTTTATCAACCAAATCGTGCATATAAATGCCCGGTTCAAGTGCTTCGTAAGAAAGTCCGATTATACGAACATCAAAATCTGCACATTCCCTAATAGCACGAATCACTGCCACGCCTGGACCAGGACTATCAATAGCATTCAAGGCAGTTACAGCAATTACTATTTGTTTCTTTTTCGTCATAATTTCTTATTCTAAAATGCCGTAATCTTTCAACTGTGATTCAAAATCGTCCAAATCTTTTACAAACTGACTTTGGTCCACATCATATTTTG
>CAIQOG010000383.1 GCA_903873355.1 uncultured Bacteroidales bacterium | reverse complement strand
AGATGAAGCGGTCGGCATCATGTTAGGCATTTGGAAAGTGGATTGTTACCTTGATGTTTTACAAATTGATAGGGAATTTAGTTTTCCTAATAAATATCAATCGTTTGAATTTAATCTATCCGATTATTTATATGAAGAGCGTGACGCATTACAAAATGCATATACAGAAGCAAAAATAGAAAAACTCTCTGCAAATGAACAACAAGATGGAACACATATTGAATCTGAACAGCAAGAATTTAAAGAGGCTGTTGATATTGAATTAGATAGTTATTTAGAGGAAATTGAAAAATTTGATACTAATTACATGAAGAAAGCAAAAAAATATTTATGCTTGATAGAAAATGAATTATCTAAAGGATCACTATCAACATTAAGAATAAATAATATTCATGACAGAAGAATCAATCTTGCCAGTCTTGATGAATGGTGCAATCAATTCTTAGATGATAAACAATCAATATTTGATGATATCAAACAAAATGAAATCAACAATAAAAAAGAATCTCTGGAAGATGAAGACTTGAGGCTAAGTGCAAATGTGACATTTGGTTTATTACTGCATGCTTATATTTACGATCATATTGATAAGGGTGTACATAAGTTTGGTGAGGCCGATGACGCCAATATTTCAGCTGTTCATTTAAAATTATCTACATTACTTAAACAAAATAATATTTCACCCGAAGGACAAAGCACAAGATCCATTACATCTCGTTTAACTGCTGCTCAAAAAGCCTTCCAAAAATTTATTATAGATAGTTCCAAGTCTGGCAAAAAATAGCTTTGCCAATTATTTTTTTGGCAATTGCCAGTTTTAGTAGTTTAAATAGTTCATTGTAGACCTTGTTCTTTAAAAATTAGGCAAGGTGGATTATGTATATTGATACATCGTAAATTATTTTCATTTTAACAACCCAATCAAAATTATTTTAATTTTTAGGATTTTAAAAATGAACGTTCTTACAAAAACAGAGTTATGGCAAGCGGTTATGGATAAAATGAAACAAGAATCATTATCTAAAGCGCATGATGAAAAATCATCATTAAGTCAGGAATATTTAGATTTAACTGTTGATGAAGATGCATTGGTAAGTCATGACATAATGGAAAATCAAGCGTCATCAATAAACCATGAATTGAATGAACATGTTTTAGATTTAACAAATGATGAAGAAACAACATTAACACATGACATAATGGAAAATAAAGAATCGTTATTAAGTCAAAAAGAAATCATTACAGACTTTTTAGATTTAATAGATGTTGAAGAAACAATGAAAGATTATGAAATTACGGAGGAATTTTTAGATGCAACAATTTATGATGAGTTAATTGTGGTTGATGAACCAAGAAAATCGAATCAATTAGATCGATTTTCTTTAACAGGTACATCATCTAAATTGGAATTAGAAGTTGAAAAATCCGAATTTATTTTGGGTAACATTGCTTTAACTGGTCAAGCCACTGTCATTTTTGCAGCACCTAACACAGGTAAAACATTAATTACATTACGCTTGATTATGGCAGTTAGAAAGAATTTGAATATTGATTTATCTAAATTATATTATTTGAATCTAGATGACACCGGAGAAGGCCTAGTACAAAAGTTGAAAATTGCTGAAGAGTTTGGATTTCAAATGCTTGCCAATGGGCATAACCATTTTAATTCAAATGATTTTACAAGCATCATTATTGACATGACGAATAAAAGAGAATGTTTAGGTGTTGTAATTGTTGTTGATACTTTGAAAAAGATAACCGACATGATGAACAAGCAAAAAAGCAGTGATTTTAATAAATTGGTGAGAAAGTTTGTTTCTTTTGGTGGCACATTTATTGGTCTTGCTCATGTTAATAAGCAACTAGGCGCCAATGGCAAACCAATTTATGCGGGAACGTCAGATATTGTTGATGATTTTGATTGCGGT
>CAIQOG010000382.1 GCA_903873355.1 uncultured Bacteroidales bacterium | reverse complement strand
ATCTAGACCTTTTATATCCAATAATAAAGTATCAACTCCGGGAATATTAAGTAATGCCGGATATACATCACTTGCTGCACCTATAGCCGGACTTGCAGAAGATAAGTCGTAATATCCATCTGAGTTCATTACAAGAAGTGGATCGGCTTGAGTCATTCCTGAAGGAATGTTTATTCCAAGTGTGCCGGTATAAATGTTGCCTTTAAAAGAAGTTCCGGCATTCGGATATGTGAAAATAGTTCCGGCTTTTTTGAAAATATTATTTGCCCAGGCACCATTGGTAGCACCTATTCCGCCAAAATTAATATTCCCGCAATCCACAAACGTATTATGCAAAAAGTTTATATTATCAAGAACATGGGTTGATGTAGTTGTGTCATATATATAGGTCACAGCTTCCATTGAACCACCAACACCCGATTTTTCAAAATAGTTATTATAACAGAAGATATTGTTTGCTTCCTTTACTCTAATACCACCCGAATTGATAAAAAAGTTACCATAAGCCACGTTATTGTCTCCATTTCGGAATACAAACATCGCGTCTTTATTGTTGTTCATGGTGTTATACCGGAGTATATTTTCTCTGGATTTTACCGAAATGGCTTCGCTGTCGCCCAGTCCGGTATCTTCAAAATAACAATATTCAACCACAGTTCTTGAAATCATTGTAGAATATGAACTGTTTCCAATACGGATACATTCGTTACCAAAATCACCTCCAAGGCCTGGCATATGTTGAAATGAACAATACCTGATAATATTATTCCCAACATAACTTGCATTTGGCAGAATTTGTACCATGTCACCGGTTCCCCCTTTGGAATTGGTTAGAACGCATAATTTATTTTGGAAATTGCAATGTGAAACCACATTGTCCTTTCCTGAAATCTGGATAAATTTATCGGATGAATAGCCATTAAAATTCATTTCAGTTATTGTATTTCCATCTCCGTAAACATCAAATACATTCCCGGTTTGTGTATAATTTGCAGTAAACTGAAAACCAATGATAGTAGAATTATTCCCCGAGAGATATATTGAATTATACCCATCCATAAAAACTCCGCCCGGTGTGACAGCTTTTATGGTTATATTATTTTTTGATAAATCGAAACTGTTATCGGCATAGTGTCCGTTAGCCAGGCAAATAATATCGCCCGGTGACGAGTTGTCAATCGCAGTTTGTAAGGCCTGAATTGAATTCACGTTAATAATTGCTGCTTCTGATTTAAAAACAGTAGAAAAGAAAATTGACAAAATAATAACTGACAGATTTATTCTGAATTGACTAAAGAATGTATTTCTCATTTAACGATTAGTTTTATAGTCTTTGAAAACTCTGAAGAACTCATTTTTACAAAATAAACTCCATCATTCAACCTCGAAACATTAACAGAATGTAAGTAGTTGCCTGACGGTTGATGTACATTAGCTAATATCGTCTTAACGCAAATTCCACTTAAGTTGAAAATATCAAGACTAATTTTCGACTGATAGTCAAGAGTATAAGCTATTGAAAGTTCATCTTTTACAGGATTTGGTGAAAGATTCAAATTAAAGCGGTTAACAGTGACTTCGGCAACTGTTGTTAAACCTTTTATATAGGAGGGGCCAACATCAGTAAGTTTCAATGGACGATTGGTGACAGTTCCCATTGCATTAAATTGTTCGCAACCGAGGTCTTTTAATAATCTTGAGGCTGGTCTTGTAAGTCCCTTAATATCCAAAAGCAGGGTGTCTATTTTCGGAAGATTCAACATGGCCGGATACGCAGATGTTGCTGCACCAATAGCAGGGCTCGTGGCTGTTAAACCATAATAACCATCGGAATTCAAAGCAAGTTTAGGGTCAATTTTTGTCATTCCAGAGGGAATTGTTATTCCAAGTGAACCTGTATAAATATTGTTTTTAAAGGTTGTTCCCGAATTTGCATTTGAAAAAATTGTTCCGGTTTTTTTGAAAATATTATTTGCCCAGGTGCCGTTTGTTGCACCTGTACCACCCATATCAATATCTCCACAATCTACAAACGTATTATGAAAGAAATTAATATTATCCAATACATAGGTAGAATTGGCGGTGTAATAAACATAACTAACTGCGTTCATTGAGCCGGTTGCGCCGGATTTTTCAAAATAATTATTATAGCAAAATATGTTATTAGCCTCTTTGGCACGTAATCCACCGGAATTTATAAAAAAGTTACCATATGCCACGTTGTTATCCCCACGCCGAAAGCAAAACATAGCTTCGGTATTGTTATTCATTGTGTTATACCTAAGAACATTCTCGCGTGATTTAACGGAAATGGCCTCGCTATCACCTAAACCGGTATCCTCGAAATAACAATACTCTACCACTGTTCGTGAAACAAAAGTTGACATTGTACTTTCACCGATTCGAATACATTCATTGCCATTGTCGCCTCCAGCTCCGGGCATATGCTGAAATGAACAGTATCTGATTGTATTATTGCCAATTACGGAAGCATCTGCATCAACCTGTATCAAATCGCCGGCTGGTGCTGAAACTGGTTTTGACTGAATATTACAATATGAAACAATATTATTTTGACCAATTAACCGGATATATTTCTGTGCTGAATATCCGTTAAAATTCAATTGTGTCAAGGTATTAAGATGTCCTGTTACATTAATTACGATGCCGGTTATGGTTCCTGAAACAAATTGAAATCCTCCAAAGGTATTGTTTGAGCCGGAAATACTAATTGAGTTCGTTCCGTCCAGATAAACCCCGCCCGACGTTGTAGCCTGAACAGTAATACCGGATTTGGATATGGCAATTGAATTATTAGTGTAATGACCGTCAGCCAGATTAATCACATCACCCGGAACTGAACCGTTAATTGCAGATTGTAAAGCTGCAATAGATGAAACATTGATGGTTGCTGCTTTGAGATTGATGGAACTGAAAGTAAGCAATACCGTCAGAATGATTAGCTTGGATTTCATTACGTTTATTAATTACTTATGATAAGTTTTGAGTGCTTCTGAAATGTTTCTGAAGTGAATTGAATGAAGTAAACTCCTGATTTAATGTTAGATGTATTAAATTTATAAGAATTTACTCCTTCATTTCCTAATTGGTTTGAAAGCAACGATTTTATCGATTTTCCACTTAAATCCGTGAGATTTAGTTTTATTTTTGACGATTTATTCAATGTTAGTTTAACTTCAATCTGATTGGTGGCCGGATTCGGAAAAACCTGAAAATCTGCATTTTCAACTTTTGGAATTTCTACCGAAGTTGTCAGGTTTTTTAACCGTTCCGCCAATTGAGCCTTAAATAGACTTGGAATTGCAGTAATCTTTGTGCCTTTTGATTCTACAATTCCAAGCGGATTTGTTGTCCACTGACCAACATTAGTAATCGGTCCAACGCATCCTATTGCCCAGTTGCAATGATATGATGGTGGATCTTGAACCACAAAATCCGGAGAAGTACAATTCCAGAACATAATCTGCGCTCCCGACCATCCGTGACCTGAGCCGGAATCAGCACGATCCTGCACCCGAATTTGCCCATCCGTACTAACATTATCAATCAAAATACCGGTTGACCAGCGGTGATGTGGGCCAATATCGGCATGTTCCTGTGTGGCTGTGCTATTGTAAAACACATTTGGACCCGGTGTGCGACTGCCATCCACGAAATCGTGCCGACCATTACGTGTTGTACAATTTTGAACCAAGCATCGTTGTCCGTTCAGATTAAACGAATATCGTCGTCCACCGGTAATGATAGAAATTGGGTCAATCATTGAACAACTGTCGACAGTTACAAAAGCACCACCATCATTGACGTTTACACAGGAATAACCAAACCAGTATGCAACTACATTTTTCACCCAACAATTTTCCACATTATCCATATAAATAGCATTCCAGCCATGAAGTTCGTCGGTAGAAGAAGTGTAAGTTGAAGTCAATTTCAGATTTTCAACAGCACAATTAGAAATTCGCCCTGAAGTAAATTTTACCACAAATGCAGAGGCATAAACCGGATCAATAATATCCATTACAGGTGCATCAAAAGTCAGGATATTCCCCTGAATACT
>CAIQOG010000381.1 GCA_903873355.1 uncultured Bacteroidales bacterium | reverse complement strand
TGGGTCGTTAGGACAATCAATATAACGTGATTTATATTTAGGATTCTCCAGATAAATAGGCCGTCCGGTATTTTTTTCGTAATAATAAACCGGTACTTGTCCCAAATTTCGAGGGAAAGTCATGCTAAGCTTTCCGGCAGGATTATATTCGCCAAAGAGTACCTGAGTGATTGCTTTTCCACCCATTGTTCCGGGAAACCATGCTTCCAGAATACCATCTGCAAGTTGGCTTTCTTTGGATAAATCAAGCGGACGACCGTTCATCAACACCAACACTATTGGTTTATTCAGCGCTTTCAGTTTTTCAAGCAATTCGGTTTGAACTCCCGGAATACTAATGCTGGTACGGCTGGTAGCTTCGCCACTCCATTCGCAACTTTCGCCCAAAACATATACAATTTTGGAAGCGCCGCGGGCAGAAGCTATAGCAGCAGCAAATCCACTGCGATCGTCACCCTGCACTTTGCAACCTTCGGCATAAGTCACATTTGCGTCACCATTGTAGGTTTTTACTTCATCTAATACCGATTTCATAAAATTCCAGTCACCGGCTGCTTTCCAAGAACCCAATAAATCACGCCTGGAAGTTGCCAATTGACCAATAACGGCAATTCTTTCGCCTTTTTTCAATGGTAATACATTGTTTGAATTCTTAAGCAATACCATCGATTTCTTAGCCACATCTAACGATGCTTCGAGGTGAGCAGTTGAATAAACTTCCCGCTTCTCACGGGCTTCATTGCAATAGCGGTATGGATCTTCGAACAAACCGAGTAAAAACTTGACTTTCAGAATACGGTGAACAGCCTCATTTACAGCCTGTAAGGGAACTTCACCACTTTCTATCTGTTTTTTCAAATATTTAAAGTACACTTCTCCCTGCATATCCATATCAACACCGGCCTTGGCGGCCATTTTTCCGGCTTCTGCTTCGTTAGCCACCACTCCATGATTTACCATTTCGTTGATAGATGAATAATCAGTCACCACAAAACCTTTGAAATGCAGTTGCTTGCGCAGAATATCTTTAAGTAAATAAACGTTTCCGGTGGAAGGAATTCCATTCAGTTCGTTGAACGACGACATGACACTCATAGCTCCTGCATCAATAGCAGCTTTGTAGGGTGGGAGATACGTATCAAGAAAAACACGTTCTGACATATCCACTGTGTTATAATCCCTACCGGCTAATGGTGCTCCATATCCGGCAAAATGTTTTACGCACGCTAAAATGGTAAGTGTATCGGCCAGACTTTTACCCTGAAAACCATGAACGCGGGCAGCAGCAATTTTTGAACCGAGATAAGGATCTTCACCGGCACCTTCCGAAACACGACCCCAAAGGGGTTCCACCGAAATATCACACATAGGAGCAAATGTCCAGTTGATACCCGAAGCAGCAGCTTCAGCAGCCGAAACGCGTGCGGATTTTTCAATCGCTTCCATATCCCACGATGCCGATTCACCCAACGAGATAGGGAAAATGGTTTTATGACCATGAATAACATCGTAACCAAATAATAGAGGAATATGTAATCTTGATTCTTCTACGGCAATTTTCTGAAGTTTACGTGTGTAAGCAACCGTGTGAGCATTGAATATATTTCCGCAGTTGCCTTTCCGGATTTCGTCTAAATAGCCTTTTTTAAGTGATGGTCCGGTCACATCCCAATCGCTACTGTAAAGTACCATTTGACCAATTTCTTCGTCGAGCGTCATCTGACGCATTATAGAATCTACTTTGAATTCAATTCTCTTATCTTCTGCAGTTTGCGAATTTTGACAGGAATTCAAAATAATAATCATGGTAAGTATAGCTGAAACAAGAATTTTCTTCATTTGTCTGCAGTTGTGTGTTAATATTTAAATTTTGGCGGTAAAATTACTCTTATAACAAAATAATTGCTGATTCTATTCATTAAAAAATCAAAAATAAGAATTTTTTTACAGTTGAATAGAATATCCGGATGACTATTGTACTTTTCAAAACATCAAGAC
>CAIQOG010000380.1 GCA_903873355.1 uncultured Bacteroidales bacterium | reverse complement strand
AACTAAGCAAACCGGCGCAGCTCTGGGAGTTGGAAAATACCAACAGCATGCTCGAAACCGCCTGAATGCTACAGTTACTAATTTGGCACATCTGGGTGATTATGAGATTAATAATCATAAGCTAAGCTGGGGATTGAATATCCAGAACGAAATTATTTCTGACAAAATTGGCGAGTGGGAGTGGCGTGATTCTGTAGGATATTCGCTTCCATTCAGCGATAAACAGGTCAATCTGTTTTACAATATGAAGGCTGATACCGTTATTTCGACGTGGCGAAGTACCGGTTTCTTTCAGGATACCTATAAGTGGAAGACCGATGCCGGTTCATTTTCTGTAACAGGTGGATTACGAGCCAATTACTGGACGTTTAATAATGAATTGTTGATTAGTCCGCGTTTTGCATTCTCCTATTTACCACGTTGGAAAAACGATTTCAGTTTCCGTTTTGCAACAGGAGTGTATTATCAGGCACCATTTTATAAAGAAATTCGTGATACACTCATGGATGCATTAGGTAATGTACGAATTAAACTGAATAATAACATTCAGGCTCAACGCTCGGTGCATTTTGTGTTAGGTGGCGATTATTATTTTCGAGCCTGGGGACGACCTTTTAAATTTACAACAGAAGCATATGCCAAACTTGCTGACAGGGTCATATCATATTCAGTTGATAATGTGAGGGTTCGTTATTCGGGCAAGAATGATGCAACCGCTTATACTGCCGGACTTGATTTTAAACTCTATGGTGAGCTCGTTCCGGGTGCCGATTCATGGATTAATCTGTCGCTAATGAATGCCAAACAAGATATTATTGGCGATTCATATAATAACTATACTTACGATTCGAATGGGAAAATCCTCTCGACAACGCCGGTTTACCCGGGTTATCTTTCCAGTCCAAGTGAACAACGATATACTTTCTCTATGCTGTTTCAGGATTATCTGCCCAATAATCCGAAATATAAAATGCAACTGAAGTTTATCTGGTCGGATGGTTTACCTATTGCCGCCCCTTTCAGTTCCAAAAATAGTACAGCTTTCAGGGCATTAGATAACCGTGCTCCAGCTTACCGACGCGTGGATATAGGTGCTTCACGGGTTTTAGTCAACGGAACAGATAAAGTACTAAGTAAAAAATGGCTGAAACATGTGAAAAGTATCTGGTTGAATGTAGAAGTATTCAATTTACTTGATTTTAAAAACGTGAACTCTTATTATTGGGTGACCGATATCAATAATTCTCAATGGGCAGTTCCAAATTACCTCACAGGCCGTCAACTCAACCTGAAAGTATTAGTTGATCTGAAATAAGTGAGTGCTCTTAATTAGTTTATATTAAAGGTAACACTTTATTTTGGAATCTAGACTATACCTAACAGGTTTTTAAAACCTGTTAGGTGTTTAGAATATATACTAATTTCCGTTTTGTACTTAATTCAGTCAATTTAAGCTAATTTGCTAATAAGTAGCTAATTAACCAATTTGAAACCTATAATTTCCTCAATAAAAATTCGAATAATTTCAAAAATGGTTATCTTTGTGCACGTATCATATCGAATCTATGAAGATTAATCGTGTCACCAATTCCCGCAAATTATTCTTACAATAGTTCGTTAATCTTTCATTCACATTAAGCGGCTATAGTGCCGTATAATAGTAGCTCTTTGACATTTTGGCTATTTTTGAGTAAGTATGGTTTAATGGCAAACATCTCAATAAATCTTTCCAGCAGTAAAGTGTT
>CAIQOG010000379.1 GCA_903873355.1 uncultured Bacteroidales bacterium | reverse complement strand
TAACCCGACGTAGTCTTGAGACTACGCCGAACCTGAGGAGCAGAAGAAGGAAAATAATACGGCTAAATAAATATGCCACATGATGCCGCTTGTCTTGTCAACAAACGTGCGGCAGCAATGGGTTAATGGCTATAAATTTGCTTTTATAATGAAAAAAGTCTATTTTTACCGCAAATTTTACAAAGAGAAATTTTGTACAAAGCACTAAATTTATAATTTCATAAAGAAAACTTTATTTCTAATAACACTCATTTTATTGATTATTAAATCAGAAGCACAAAACTATCAGATTAGCTTTAAGGGCAGTGGGGCTGCAACAACAGTATCAACCGTGCAAGTTCAAAATCTTACAAAAGGTACTGGTTTAAGTCTTAACGGCTCGGATATTCTTCAACTTACCGGCACTGCCGGTGTAGATCAATTAACGAGTGAGGAAAAATCAATCCGAATCTATCCAAATCCAACAACCACAAATAGTAATATAGAGTTTGAACTGGCAAATGCAGGGTTAATTACAATTGAATTATACGACATAACCGGTAAACAATTAATATCAAACCAAAATAACTTACAAATTGGTTCATATACTTTTATTGTAAGTGGTTTAAATAGTGGAATATATACTTTAACAATAAAATCGGACCATATAAACTATTCGGGTAAAATAATAAGCAACTGTAAAACAACAGGAATTGCAAATATCACATACAGAAACAATACTTCAAAAAATTATGTAGCGAAAACGTTGAAAAGTACTAATGCAGTAATAAACATGGCATATACCACTGGCGATGTTATATTACTAAAAGGTATTTCAGGCATTTATACTACAATTAAAACACTTGTTCCAACTTCAAGTTCAACTCAAACATTCAACTTTGTAAAAACAACCGATTACGATGGTAATAATTATGGAACAGTTACGATAGGCACACAGGTTTGGATGACAGAAAACCTGAAAGTAACTCACTATCGCACCGGTGTAGCAATACCCAATGTTACCGATAATACAGCCTGGAGTGCTTTAACCACCGGAGCATGTTCCGATTATGCAAATACGCCCGGTAATTCAGCTATATATGGCAAACTGTACAATTGGTATGCAGTTTCTGACTCCAGAAACATCGCACCATTGGGATGGCATGTACCAACAAATGCAGAGTTGACCACATTAATAACTTATCTGGGTGGGGAAACTTTAGCCGGAGGCAAAATGAAAGAAACAGGAACAGCTCATTGGGGAAGTCCAAACACAGGAGCAACCAACGAGAGTGGATTTGCATCTCTGCCAACCGGCTCACGCAGCAGCTCCGGTTCATATCTCAACCTTGGAGTCTATGGCACTACATGGACTTCTACGGTCAACGGAACTGCCGATGCGTATGTTTATTATATGTTTTATGGTCAGCCTTATTGTAAACGCACTGTTGATCCAATGTTAACCGGACTTGTTGTTCGATTGGTAAAAGACTAGTATTTAACTTACTCTCCCCCTCGTTTGCAACGAGGGGTTAATTGTATAGTGTTTTGAACACGAATTACTCTCCTCCTCGTTTGCAACGAGGAGTATTTGGGAAAGCGTTTTGAACGCGAATTTTTTGTTAGAAACAACAAACCATTATCTCCTCGTTGCAAACGAGGAGCAGAAGAGCAGAAGATTAAAACAAACTCACAAAAAGGGCAATATTCAAGGCAGTTACGATAGCACCCAGCGAGTAAAGCAGAAGTTTTGAAAATGTGGAGTTTTTATATTTCCCCATCACCTTTTCGGACGAAGTAAGGTACACCTGCAGAAAGATGGTGAACGGCAGCTGAACACTCAGAATCATCTGCGAGATAATAAGACCCTGAAACGGATTGCTGATAAACAGAATTATTACAAAAGCCACCACCAGCGAGATGGAAACACCCACGCGGGAGTGGTTATCCTTTATATCGTAAGGCTCTTTGTACATTCCTGCAAAAATAGTTCCGGCAGCCATGCCCGATGTAGTGGTGGATGCAATACCCGAAAACAGCAACGCCACTCCGAACACAATCGCTGCATTCGTTCCCAGCAAGGGAGTAAGCAGGTGATTGGCCTGCTGCAGTTCATTCACAACAGTTTTTGTTTTGAAGAAGGTAGCCGCTGCCAGTAAAATCATGGCGCTGTTTATCGCCCACCCAATAAGCATAGAAACCAGTGTGTCGAGGAATTCGTAACGCAACTGTTTCTTAATCACCACCTCATCCTGCAGGTTCCACTGGCGGCTCTGAATAATTTCGGAATGCAGAAACAGGTTGTGCGGCATAACCACCGCCCCCAGCACACTCATAATTACCAGCATCGAACCTTTTGGAAACGATGGTGTCACCCACCCTATCATCGCTCCGTTCCAGTCGATATTTACCAGCGAAAGTTCGTATAGAAACGACAGTCCGATAACCGAAACAAAGGCGATAATCCATTTCTCCATAATCCGGTAGGAATTAGTAAAGAGCATGATCATCACAAAAATGGTAACCAGCAACGCTCCTGCCCGGATGGGAATATGAAAAAGCATATCTAAGGCAATGGCACCACCCAGAATTTCGGCCAGTGATGTGGAAATGGAAGCCAGCATAGCCGAAGTAAGCAGAAACTTGGAATAACGGGGCTTCAGGTAAATGGTAGTAGCTTCGGAAAGACATAATCCGGTTGCAATTCCCAGGTGAGCCACGTTGTGTTGCAGTACGATAAGCATAAAAGTGGATAAGGTCACCATCCACAGCAGTGAATAACCATATCCGGCACCAGCAGCCAGGTTCGAAGCCCAGTTTCCGGGGTCGATAAAGCCAACCGTAACCAAAAGTCCCGGGCCAATGAATTTAAATATATCCAACCCGCCAAAAATCGGGCGATAGTTCTTGCGGTCAATATTTTTGAAAAGTTCAAACATACTTTAGCTAACTAATTTTAGAAAATATGAAATCCCGGAGGGATTTACTTTGCATAACCCCCGGTTTTAACGGGGGGATGATCCCAAACATAAAAACACAACCCCGTAGCGGGTTCAACTATCACCGAATGAAATAGTGCTTCATCTGTATCGGATTTTTAAAATGTAACAAATATAAAACACTTTTTTTATGTTCAGGTTCATTAATACCTGATTTTAGGCAATAAATAACATTTTAAATAGAAAAGTAATAGCGAAAATAAAATATCTTTGCGTTGCATAATTTAAAAGTCTAGTATTATCCATAGAAAACACCCGAAAGTTGGGAGAAATGAATTAAACACAGGAGGTGTTTTCTATGCATACCTTAAGTTATTTGTCTTTGATGACCCCCAAACCCCCAAATGGGGGCTTAAGAGTGGTTCTAAGAAAAGAATATCATTAAATTAGATTTTTACATACTTGGTCTTAAAGCCCCCATTTGGGGGTTTGGGGGTCAAAACTAAAACATATCATTAAATACTATTGAATACTTACATATTTTCAATCCGAATAAATATATCTAAAAAACGTACGAAAATTATAGCAGAACATAAAACGGTAAATTAATTTTGTAATAACAAACTAAAAAATGAAAAAACTAACAGATATTCTATTTTCGATGGTCACTTCGGTGATACTTTTACTTATTTTCGGTGCAGTAATTGGATATGCAACCTTTGCCGAGAGTGGTTCAGGAACAGCCTATGCACACGATATGGTGTACAATGCCAAATGGTTTGAATTACTATTAGCACTGCTTATTGTCAATCTGATTGGTAGTGTGATACGCTTCAATTTGACAAACAAGAAGAAATTCAGCATATTGCTTTTTCACCTGTCATTTATCGTCATTCTTATTGGCTCTGCCATTACCCGATATGTTGGTTCGGAAGGCATTATGCACATTCGTCAGGGTGAAACAAGCAATGAAATAACATCCGAAAAAAGCTCTGTACGCATTACAGCTGAATATAATGGTCAGAAAGTGGAAAAAACCACTGAATTTACTTTTTCCGAAACCGAATCGAATGATTTTTCAAAATCTCTCAGTATTGGTGCTAAAACCATTACCATTCAAAATACACTTTTGATGCCTAATGCCATGGAGATAATCGAAAATGACCCGAAAGGTGAACCTGTCTTCGAATTGTTCGTGATGAATCAGGGCAATCAGGGCAAAGAAATGATACTTTCGGCGGGTGAAAGCAAAGAATACGCCGGTCAGTTGTACGCGTTTGGCGACACCAGTGGAAAAGCCGATTTAAATTTCACCATGGATGGCGACAATCTCTTTATGAAAAGTAATTCAGCTTTATCTACAATGAGTATGATGCAAAGCAGCGAATCAAGCGTTGCACCCGGCACGCTGATTCCGGTACAGGAACGAACCATCTACAAAACCGACAAAGTGATTCTTGTATTAAAAAAATTCATGCAACACGCCAAAAAGACCCTGATTCAGTACAATCCCGAATCGAACAAAATGGGTATGATGATGAAAGGTAAAACGGCTGTTGTTTTCAGCGTATCGGACGGAAGTGCCACAAAACAGGTAAATGTACTGACTGCCGAAAATGAAACAGGCGATGCCGGAACTTGCCAGATAAACGATGTAAAAGTTAGCATAAGTTACGGCAATCTTCCTCAGAAACTGCCTTTCAGCATTACCTTGCGCGAATTCCAACTCGACCGTTATCCGGGTTCAAACAGTCCGTCGTCATACGCCAGTGAAATTACAGTGAATGACCCCGAAATGAAACTTATGAAGCCGTTCCGTATTTATATGAACAATATTCTGAATTATCGTGGCTATCGTTTCTTCCAGTCATCCTACGATCAGGACGAGCAGGGAACTGTACTTTCGGTAAATCACGATTACTGGGGAACGCTGGTAACGTACGTGGGTTATTTCTTTATGCTTATTGGTATGGTACTGACTTTGTTCAACAAAAACAGTCGCTTCCATACTGTTATCCGACTCAGCAAAAGTATTCAGGAATCGAGAAAAGCAGCAAAAACACTTCTAATAATTGGCTTACTTGTTTGTTCAGCTTCTATATTTGCGGTTGATAAAAACAGCAGTAAAAAAGAACATTTCGAAGCGCTGAACAGTCTGCTTATACAGGACGAGGCACAGGGACGGATTGAACCAATCAGCACCTATGCTTCTGACGTTTTCCGTAAAATCAGCAAAAAGACAAGCTACAAGGGTCAGTCAGCACTCGAAGTATTTATCAGCATGACCCTCGACCCCGCTAAATGGCAAAACGAACCTGTCATAAAGGTTGCTCACGATGGTTTGGCCAAAGAGCTTGGTGCTGCAAAAGATTATGTATCACTCAATCAATTAGTTGATATGAAACAGGGTGGCACGTACAAATTAGCCGAAAAAGTAAATGCAATTTACCAGAAAGATCCATCCCAGCGAAATCAGTATGAAAAAGAGCTGATTAACGTGGACGAACGAATGAATATTCTGAACAGTATTTTCTCGGGTGCGTTGTTGAAAATTTTCCCCGCACAAGACAATAAAACAGGAAAATGGACTATTGCAGATATGAATTCTATGTCGACAGCAGAACCTGGCATGGAATCAATGAAGCCAAGTAGTACTTGTCCAATGTCTGGAAAAGACGGTATGACAGATAAACCGGCTGACAGTTCGATGGCAGATGCGATGGGTGGTTCAGGTAATAAATGCCCGGTGACAGGCAAAAGTGGAAAAGCCGGAAAAATTGATGATAATTCGATGTCGGATATGATGACTGATTCCGCTGCAAAATCTCCTGCCGATGGCGATATGAATGCAATGGGTATGATGAGCGGAATGTCATCTATGAACCCAATGGAAAGCACCGGCCCTGCAAAATTATTAAACAACTACCTTTCAGCTCTTCAGGAAGGCTATCAGAACGACAATTGGAGCAATGCTAACATGGCTTTGCTGAGTCTGAAAAACTATCAGACATTGAATGGTGGTAGTCAGCTTCCATCCAAAACCCATGTAAAAATGGAAGTGATGTATAATAATCTGAGCATCTTCCTGACTTTAGCTATTTTATATGGACTATTTGGGATTTTACTTATCTCATTGCATCTTTTCAATATCCTTAAATACAATCCTAAGTTAGAAAAATGGCTTGAGTTGAGTATTTATCCGCTTGGATTCATGTTTATCGTTTATACTGCAGGACTTGCTTTGCGATGGTATATTTCCGACCATGCACCCTGGAGTAATGGCTATGAATCCATGATTTTTGTGGGTTGGGCTACAGCACTTGCCGGACTTGTATTTGCTATGCGCTCACCTATCACGCTGGCAATTACATCATTATTGGCGGCTATTGCTCTTTCGGTTGCAGGTATGAGCTGGATGAACCCTGAAATTACCAATTTAGTTCCGGTGTTGAAATCATATTGGCTGGTTATACATGTGGCTGTTATTACATCAAGCTATGGATTCTTTGCTATGGCGGCCATGCTGGCATTATTCAACATGTGTTTGATGATAGCACGAACCAATAAAAATGCAGTCAAACTGAATGATAATATTTTGGAATTCAGCTATATTATTGAACTCACACTCATCATTGGATTGTTTATGCTCACCGTTGGAACATTCCTCGGCGGAATCTGGGCAAACGAATCGTGGGGACGCTATTGGGGCTGGGATGCGAAAGAAACCTGGGCATTGGTAACCGTTCTGGTCTATTCGGCTATTCTGCATCTTCGCAAAATAAAAAATGCAAATAATTTATTGATTTTCAATACCGTATCAATCCTTGGATTCAGTACTATTATTATGACTTACTTCGGTGTAAATTATTACCTTTCGGGAATGCATTCGTATGGTCAGGGAACACCACCTGCTATTCCTGTAGCTGTATACATTGTTTTATTCATTATAATTGCATTAATACTTTTAGCATATTATTCCGAAAAGAAATTCAGGAACAGAGGTTCAGAATAAAATAAATTTGTCATTTCGCAATTTAGAATATTTCTATATTACAGTGATTTATACTGATTTTTGTTTGTAATACTTACAATTTTATTATTTTTGATAAGTGAAATAATAATTCTTTCAGGTTTCAGAAGAATAATTAATGCTGAAACAAATATGTAAATAATTGAAAACCAAATTAATGAAAGGATTTCCACACAAAATATCATTAGTATTATATAATTTAATTATTCTATTTACTTTTTTCATATTGGTATATTTCGGGTTTTCTTATTACAAATTACCTGTTGAAGGGACATTAAGGCTTGAACATCCGCTATATTACTTACTAAAACCAACGGGTTTTATTGGTCATGGGCTGGGAATAATTGGTACTTTATTTATAGTCTTTGGGTTATTTGGATATATGGCCCGCAAACGAATGAAGATTTTCGCACGGGTTGGATTACTTAAACACTGGCTCGAATGGCATATTTTCATTTGTACGCTGGGTTTTATAATGGTTTTATTCCACACCAGCTTCAAATTTGGCGGATTAATATCTGTTGGTTTATGGAGTCTTGTGATTGTATTTTTAAGTGGAATTGTTGGTCGTTTTATATACATTCAAATTCCACGTTCTATTGAAGGCAGGGAATTAAGTGTTCGGGAAATTCAGGATTTGAAATCCGAACTTGACGATGAACTATTTGATAAATATGGTATTCGGTTTTCAGACGTGAAAACAACCCGGTTTTCAATTATCAGAAAAAAACTGATTTCGGGTAAAATACCTCATAAAGAGTTTCGCAAAGTAAGGTATCTTATCAGAAAAGAGAATATACTCGAAAAACGGATTGAGAGATTGGATAAGATGCAAAAACTGTTCAATTACTGGCATGTTTTACATCTTCCATTTGCAATAATTATGATTTTAATCATGGTGATACATGTAACAGTCGCTTTGTTACTCGGATATACATGGATTCAGTTTAAATAATGGAACTACAAATTGAACAAATAGCTATTTACGGTCTTACCGCAATAATTATAGT
>CAIQOG010000378.1 GCA_903873355.1 uncultured Bacteroidales bacterium | reverse complement strand
CATCAGATCAATAGATTGGATGGTTGTATGCAAGCCAGAAGGTAAAATACAAACCTTATCTCCTTTTCTGAAAATTCCACCTGCTACCCTACCGGCATAGCCTCTGTAATCGTGGTGTTCGTCGGTTAAAGGCCTGATTACGTATTGTACCGGAAACCTGGCATCTTTGAAATTATAATCGTTTTCGATGGGAATGTTTTCGAGTATACTCATCAAGGTTCCTTGATTGTACCAGGGCATATTCTTAGATGCATCTACAACATTGTCACCTTTCAATGCACTGATAGGTACAAAGCGGATATCTTCAAGATCAATGATGCTGGCAAATTCAGAAAATGTGTTTTTGATGGTTTCATACACACTTTGTTTGTATTCAACCAGATCCATTTTATTGATACAGACAACAATATGGGGAATTTGCAACAAAGATGCAATAAAAGCGTGGCGATGGGTTTGTTCGATAACCCCATTGCGGGCATCGATGAGGATAATGGCAGCATTGGCGGTAGAAGCTCCGGTAACCATGTTGCGGGTGTATTGCACATGACCCGGAGTGTCAGCTATGATGAATTTTCGTTTTGGAGTAGCAAAATAGCGATAGGCAACATCGATGGTAATGCCTTGTTCTCTTTCCGAACGCAAACCATCGGTAAGTAAGGCCAGGTTGATATAATCGTTGCCTTTCTGGATACTGGCTCTTTTAACAGCTTCCAACTGATCTTCGAAAATAGATTTACTATCGAAGAGCAATCGGCCAATGAGGGTACTTTTGCCATCGTCAACGCTCCCTGCCGTAGTAAAACGCAGCAATTCCATATCTAAATATCCATTCTTTGAAATACTCATGCTTGCACTTATTTAAAAATATCCTTCACGTTTTCTATCTTCCATTGCAGCTTCCGAACGTTTATCGTCGGCTCTGCCACCTCTTTCGGTAACACGGGTAGCAGCAATTTCTTCAATAATTTCTTCCAGCGAATTGGCTTCAGAAAGGGTGACACCTGTACATGTAATATCACCTATGGTTCTGCATCTTACAGTTTTCACCTCTGCTTTTTCGTTTTCTCTCAGCTTCATAAAAGGTGCGGTGGCCAACCAGGCGCCATCGCGGCAGAAAACTTCGCGTTGATGGGTAAAATACAAACTTGGCATTTCTATGTTTTCCAAAAGTATGTATTGCCATACATCCATTTCGGTCCAGTTGCTGATAGGAAAAACCCTGAAATGTTCGCCCATATTTTTCTTACCATTGAATATATTCCATAATTCTGGACGTTGGTTTTTAGGATCCCATTGTCCGAACTCGTCCCGGTGAGAGAAAAAACGCTCTTTGGCGCGGGCTTTTTCTTCGTCGCGACGGGCACCACCCATAGCAGCATCAAACTTATATTTTTCTAAAGTATCGAGCAAGGTAATGGTCTGCAATACATTTCTGCTGGCATTGTAGCCATTTTCTTCTACTGCTTTGCCTTGATTGATAGAGTCCTGCACAGACCCAACAATTAATTGAGCGCCAATTTTTTTAACCAAATCGTCTCTGTAATCCAGTGTTTCCTGAAAATTATGACCAGTATCGATGTGCAATAATGGAAAAGGTAATTTTGCAGGATAAAATGCTTTTCGTGCCAGATGGGTAATTACAATTGAATCTTTACCTCCCGAAAAAAGCAAAACAGGACGTTCAAACTGAGCTGCTACCTCTCTGATAACGTAGATAGACTCAGATTCAAGTTCCCTTAGATGGTTTAAATGGTGGCTATTCATTGTATT
>CAIQOG010000377.1 GCA_903873355.1 uncultured Bacteroidales bacterium | reverse complement strand
TAAATTCAATCGAAAAGATACCTGCAATTGAATTAAACATTTCCTGTCCGAATGTAAAGGAGGGTGGAATGGCTTTCGGAACTAGCTGTTTATCTGCTGCTCAGGTAGTTAAGTCTGTGCGAAGAGTGTATAAAAATGACTTAATTGTAAAGCTTTCGCCAAATGTAACCGATATTTCGGAGATTGCACTCGCAGTTGAGGCTGAAGGAGCTGATTCGGTATCGCTAATTAATACCTTGCTTGGAATGGCTATCGATTCTGAGAAAAGAAAGCCTGTGCTTTCGACCATTACCGGCGGACTTTCAGGTCCGGCAGTTAAACCTATTGCATTACGAATGGTTTGGCAAGTTGCAAAATCCGTAAAAATTCCTGTAATAGGTATGGGCGGAATAATGAACGCCGCAGATGCCATTGAATTTATGCTTGCAGGCGCTTCAGCTATTCAGATTGGAACTGCCAATTTTATTGATCCTACAGTAACTATTAAAGTTATTGATGGAATAAACGAATATCTTGACCGTCATGGTTTTCAGTCGGTTACCGAAATAATCGGCGCATTGGAGGTTTAAAACTCCTGCGTCCCGCAAACTAACAGTATTTTGTATGAAAAAGTCTGTTTTGCTGTTTGCTTTATTGTTTTTCTTTTGCAGTTTTATTCAAAACAGCAATCACAATTCTTTCGTTATTGCTGATAACGATACTGTTACGCTTATTTTTGCCGGTGATGTTATGGGGCATATTCCTCAGATTGAAGCCGCTTACAATCCTCTTAACGATTCATACAACTACGATGTTTGTTTTAAATGGGTAAAACCGTATCTCCAACAAGCCGATTTTGCGGTTGCAAACCTGGAAGTTCCCATTGCAGGTAAGCCTTATAGCGGTTATCCCGCTTTTTCATCCCCCGATGCATTGCTCGATGCACTCAAAAATGCGGGTTTTGATATACTCTTAACGGGTAACAATCATGTACTCGACCGTGGAAAATCCGGACTGGAACGAACTATCCGGCAAATGCGCAAGCGAAATTTCCTTTTTGCAGGCAGTTATAGCAACGAAGCCCAGCGTGACAGCCTTTATCCAATCATACTTCAGACAAAAGGTATTAAAATTGCCATCCTGAATTGCACTTACGGAACAAACGGAAATCAGGCTCAGGAACCTTCATTGGTCAATTATATTGATACAACAGAGATTATGAATGATATAAATGATGCTGACAGATTGGGAGCTGATTTTAAAATTATGACTATTCATTGGGGGAAGGAATATGAGCTTAAAGCAGGTGAAACTCAACAAAAACTGGCACAATTCTTTGTAAATCAAGGAATTAATCTGATTATTGGTTCGCATCCACATGTGGTTCAGAATGTTGAAACGCTTTATGGTACGGATAAATACCCTGTTCCGGTGTACTATTCACTTGGTAATTTTATTTCCAATCAGCGACAAGCCAATTCCGATGGTGGTATTATGGTTAAAGTGGAGATAGGTGTGAAGTCCAAAACGGTTTTGAAAACTAATTATATCCCGGTTTGGGTTTATAAGGGTACATTAAATGCTGAGTATCAGTATCATTTAATTCCTACAACAGATTATATCGAAAATCCATCAAACTTTAAACTGAATTCATCTGATAGCATTTCGCTTCGATATTTTGATACTGAGACCCGTAAGCGATTATCAAACCTGGAGTTTCTGAAATAATATTTACATGACTGTAAAAGAAGTACTTACTGAACTTAAAAGTCTTTCAAATCCTGCCCATTTTGCACAATTGGAACGATTTGGCATTGAAAGTTCAAATGCTTTGGGTATAAAAATTCCTGATTTACGACTTTTTGCCAAAAAGGTTGGTAAAAACCATGAACTTGCTTTGGAATTATGGAAAACTGAAATTCATGAGGCCCGTATTCTGGCATCGTTTATCGACGATCCGAAACAAGTGACTGAACTGCAGTTCGATACCTGGGTGAAGGACTTTGATTCGTGGGATATCTGCGATCAGTGTTGCAGCCTGCTTATTCAAACACCTTTCGCAAAGGCAAAAATTGAAGCCTATTCTTCTGCAGATGAGGAGTTTGTGAAGCGTTCGGCTTTTGTTTTGATGTGCGCTTTGGTTATTTACGATAAGAAAGCCGGCAATGAGTCATTTTCCGCTTATTTTGAGCTAATTGAACGCGAGGCATGGGATAACCGTAATTTTGTGCGAAAGGCTGTGAACTGGGCGTTGAGACAAATTGGGAAGCGAAATGAACCTTTACGGATTAAAGCCATAGAATGTGCTGATCGAATCCAATGTCAGGATTCAAAATCGGCCCGCTGGATTGCTGCCGATGCTCTCAGGGAATTAAAAAGTGAAGCGGTAATTGTCCGATCAAAAAACAAATAAAAGGGTGTTTCTCCCGGAGAAACACCCTTATTGGTGTCATAATGAGAATGTTATATTATTTGTTGATAGACAACAAATTTTCATTTCTTAAATAGTAATTTATAAATACTAAATATCTTTTGTATTGATTTTCGGATAAAATACATTTTGCATTATATAAATTGTAGTTTAATACGCTTTCTGCAAATCTGTCGTTATCATTTTTTTCTGCTGTATTTAGTTCGTTATTTGTGATTATAAATACTTCATTTAGTAGTGAAACCTGTTGTTCATCGGCATTTAAATAGCTTACCAAACTTACAAAAGTATCTTTGTTGGTTAATTTGTGTAAAGCCTTATAATCATCAAACTGATTAATTGCAAACGAAGTTGTTGAAAATGACACCAATACCATAATTGAAAACAAAATCTTTTTCATACCTTAAAATTTTAAATTTATACTAATAAAAAATACAAAGAATTCCCAGTGATTTTTAGGGAATTTCTTTGTATTAGATTTATTCTTTATCAATTATTTCTAATTGGCGCTGCAAAAATACATGTTTTAAAACATATAAATAGCATGTTTTGGGTTAAAACTGCAATTTTGATGTGATATTTAACTGTTTTGTCTTTCTGATTATGGTTTAAATTTGATTTGATTACGACTTATATGGCTTTAATACAGGTATTTACCCCGATTATTACAAATTTGTTACAAAAAGGGAGTTAAAGTCAGGAATTTCAGGAAAAAACTCATATCGGGCAGTTTCGACATTTACTTTACAGCAATAATGCTCAATTCCGTTACTAATTATAAAAAAATCAACTTTTAATTTTGAATTGTAAACAGCTACCTGATCAAATGTTTCCTGGTTTATTGGCACATTTGGAGCTTTAAATTCAATAATCAATACAGCTTTTCCTTCTGAATTGTATAAAATGGCATCACAGCGTTTTTTCAAACCATTTAGACAAAGTTGTTTCTCTACTGCTAAATAGGAAGTAGGATAACCTTTTACCTCAATTAAAAAACGTATGAAATGCTGTCGTACCCATTCTTCTGGAGTTAAAGTTACGTATCGTTTCCGTTGAGAATCAAATATCAGCGTTTTTTCGTTTTGTTTTTTTATTCGAAAAATATACTCAGGTAGATTTAATTGCGACATTTTTAGTATTTTTGTTTCCACAAATTTTGAAACGGTAAACTTTCCTTCAAATCCGGTTGCGAAATTACAAAAACTATTTAATAATTAAATGAATGAAAACAAAAAAAGAAATTGTTGAAAACTGGCTACCCCGGTACACAAAAAGACCATTAAATGAATTTACGGAATATATACTGCTGACAAATTTTAATAATTATGTCGATCTTTTTGCTGAATGGTATGGAGTTCCGGTTGTTGGACGTGATGGCAATATGCCAAATGCTTCGGCCAATGGTATAACAATTATAAACTTTGGCATGGGAAGCCCGAATGCAGCCATAATTATGGACATTTTATCAGCCATTCATCCTAAAGCTGTCCTATTTTTGGGTAAATGTGGTGGGTTGAAAGATAAAAACAAATTAGGCGATTATATTTTGCCTAGTGCTGCTATTCGTGGTGAAGGAACATCTAATGACTATTTTCCACCGGAAATACCTGCTTTGCCCGCTTTCAGTCTGCAGCGTGCTGTATCGTCAAATATCCGTGATTTTGATAAAGATTACTGGACGGGAACGGTTTATACAACCAATCGCCGCGTGTGGGAGCACGATGAAAAATTTAAAGAATACTTACGCACCACTCATGCTCAGGCTATTGACATGGAAACTGCTACTTTGTTTTCCGCCGGATTTTATAATGGTATTCCTGTTGGTGCTCTATTGTTAGTATCGGATATGCCTTTGCATGAAGATGGTATTAAAACCAGTGAAAGCGATAAAAAAGTTACTGCAAACTTTGTGGAAGAGCATATCAAAATTGGAGTAAAATCTCTATCATCTTTGATTAATAATAGTAAGACAATCAAGCATTTACGCTTTGAATAAAATAATTTCCCACTACTTAACAAGTACGGACAAGTCGCGACTTGTCCCTAACAAATAATTCCGTGGCAAAACAGGATTCCGCATCGTACGAACAAATACTGACCGATTTACAACGTAAGAAATTTGCTCCGCTGTATTTTTTAATGGGTGATGAACCCTATTATATTGATGAAATTTCGGATTACATTCAGAAAAATGTACTGGATGAAACCGAAAAAGAGTTCGATCAGACCATTCTTTACGGTAAAGATGTCGACATATCCGCTGTGGTTAACGTGGCCAAGCGTTATCCAATGATGGGAAGTCATCAGGTTGTGATTGTAAAAGAAGCACAATCCATTAAAGAATGGGACAACCTGGTTTATTATCTTTCCAATCCGTTGAATTCCACAATATTAGTATTTTGTTATAAGTACGGTACACCGGATAAACGCAAAAAATGGTATCAGGAAGTTCAAAAGACTGCAGTGCTTTTCGAATCGGTCAAACTACGTGATTATGAGGTTAGTTCGTGGATATCGAAGTATTGCAAATCAAAAAATGTGGCTATTGATGATAAGGCTGTAGCTATGCTTTCGGAATTTTTGGGGACTGATTTAAGTAAGCTGGTGAATGAGCTGGATAAGCTGACTCTTACGATGCCTGCAAATTCACATCAAATTACACCTGAATTGATTGAAAAGAATATCGGTATCAGTAAGGATTTCAATGTTTTTGAATTACAGGCAGCGCTTATTAACCGTGATGTTTTGAAAGCAAACCGTATTATCCGTTATTTTGCTGAGAATAAGAAGGCAAATCCTTTGGTAATGGTACTTTCGCAACTTTTCAAGTTTTTCAGCGATTTGATGATTTTCCATTATCTTTCGGATAAAAGTCAGGGCGCTGTAGCTTCTGAATTAAAGGTAAACCCTTATTTTGTAAAGGATTACCAAAAAGCTGCTCAAAGTTTTAATGCATGGAAAACCATGAGTATCATTTCCTGGATTCGCGAAACAGATGCACGCTACAAGGGAATTGACAATCCCAGCACTGATGAAGCTGACCTCATGAAAGAGCTGGTTTTTAAAATTTTACATTAGTGTCTACTAAAAGTGATTAACAATTCTTTGAAATCCTTTTCTATTCTTATTTTACGAGCGAAATAGTTGCGTGACGATTTGAATTTTTTATCTTGCCCAAAATGTAAAACAATGGGCAATGAATACAGGAAAATACGTTTTTGCACAAATGATTGAGTTTTTACCTCAACGAATTTTTGACGGTTTTGTAGCAAAGTATGAAGGCAATAAATATGTAAAACATTTTACCTGTTGGAATCAACTTCTGGTAATGATGTTTGGTCAACTTGCAAATCGTGATAGCCTTCGGGATTTGATTTTAGCAATAGATGCTCATAGTCAAAAGAAATATCATTTGGGATTTGGGAAGAACGTTACTCGCAGTAATCTTTCCAAAGCAAATGAAAAACGTGATAGCAAAATCTTTGAAGACTATGCTTATTATTTGATTGATATTGCCCGTAAGCGTCGGGCAAACGATGATTTTGAAATAGAAGGTAAAGTTTATGCTTTTGATTCTTCGACCATTGATTTATGTTTGAATGTATTTTGGTGGGCAAAGTTTCGCAAAACAAAAGCAGGTATTAAACTTCATACGCTCTATGATATAACGACTCAGATTCCAGCATTCATTCATATTACAAACGCAACAGTAAATGATGTGAATGCGATGGATGTAATTCCTTATGAATCTGGTGCATATTATATATTTGATCGTGGATATGTTGATTTCAAAAGGCTTTATAATATCACAAAGCATACAGCTTATTTTGTGATTAGAGCCAAAAAGAATCTCCAGTTCCAGTGCACTCAACTAAAACCGATTAATGAGAAAAACGGAGTCATGAGTGATCAAATAGGCAAACTTACGGGATTTTATATATCACAATATTACCCGGAGGAAATTAGAAAAGTAGTTTATTATGACAAGGAAACAAATAGAACATTTGTTTATCTGACCAATAACATGGAACTACCTTCTGAACAGATAGCATTGCTTTATAAAAATCGTTGGCAAATAGAGCTATTCTTCAAATGGATTAAACAGCATTTAAAGATTAAGTCCTTTTGGGGTACTACAGAAAATGCTGTCAGAATACAAATATATACTGCGGTAATATCATATTGCTTAGTTGCAATCATTGAAAATGAACTAATGATTAACCGTTCAACATATGAAGTTCTACAGATATTAGGCATTTCACTGTTCGACAAATCGCCAATTGGTGAGCTCTTTTTTAATAAGAATAGAAATGATGTCAAAGAACTTCCGTCAGATCAACTGACTATTAATTTTTTTTAGTGGACACTAATGTTATTATTATTATTATTATTATCCGTTTCGAATATTGTAAATATCGTAAAATAGATATTATATTACTTATTTACAGCATTATAAGTCAATGTATAGAAATATAACAAACTAATAAAATCATTACATGGTTTTGTAGGAGTTATTGCATTATCGTGTAAAAAAGAACTTAATTTAGATTATTAATTGTGGATATATTGCCCCTACCACTATTTAAGTTGATAAATTTCAACACTTTAACACCAACATACATTGTCATGTTTTACTTAAAATAAGTTGAATTGATTTCATTCCTGGTTTGAATAGCCTCTTCGAAATCCGGTTTTAATTCTATTGCTTTATTTAGGTCGTTCAATGCAGAAGAATAGGCTTTAATGTCATAAAAAACTACAGCTCTTTTATAATATGAAGCCGGTAATTCTGGATTTAATTGAATTGCTTTACTGAAATATTCAAGTGCCCCCTGAAAATCATTTTGCGAATACTTTACGGCACCACAATTGTACAAATTATCAACATTTTTAGGCTCATATTTCAGCACATATTCGTAGTCTGTTAAAGCTCCTTTGAAATCGCCGGTAGCATACTTCACTCCGGCTCTCAGATTATATGCTTTTACATAGTGTGGATTTAATTCAATGGCTCTTGTTTCATCGTTGATAGCCCCCTGATAGTCGCCGGCAAGGTTCTTGCAAAGACCTCTGATACTATAGGCAACATAACAATCGGGATATTTCTCAATAACATCCGAAAACAGTATTTCGTCGTTAGCCCAAACAGTTGTACGGTTATTGGCCAATAAAGCAAACGCAAAAAACAAAATTACAATCATACTGACTACAGATTTGTTGTAATGCTTCAGTTTGGGTAAAGTCAACAAATGCGTAATTCCTATTCCTGCCACGAAAAGAAGTCCAATTGACGGAATATAGCTATAACGGTCGGCCATGGCAGCACCCCCTACGGGAATAATTTGAAGAACCAGTATAATATTTATCAGAAAGAACAAAAAGCCAAAAACAAGGAGTTTATTGCGGCGGATTGAATATCCTACTCCTATAAAAAGTCCTAAAACAAGTGGAATAGAAAGATAATAATAGATAGGTAGAGCTGCATGTCCAATTTCAGAAGGATATGGATAATATGCAGAGAGACTCAGCGGTACAAATATTTTAAGAATATTGGAACAAAATGAAAATGATATGACTGAAATTTGCTCAAAGATAGTCATTACAGGAGCCAATTCCTTTATTGCACCTTTCTGCGAATAGATTGCCACCACACCAAATATAAGTGAAACAATAAGAAAAGGGATTTTTTCAACTACAACCCTCAGGGTGAATTTCCTGCCGGTATAATAGTCAAATAAAATTAATACCAGTGGAAATACCACCGCTGCAGATTTACTAAGACACGATAAAAGAAAGAATATAAAGATGTAAACAAGCATCTTTACTTCTTTCAACTTTAAGAAATTCATATACATGATTAAACCCGTCAGAAAGAAAAACGAATAGAGCACATCTTTAAATTCTGATATCCAGGCCACGGACTCAATATGCATGGGGTGAATGGCAAAAAAGGCTGCCGTTATCAGTGCTGCTAAATTGTTTTGAGGCGACAGTTTACGGATTAATATAAAAACCAGGTAACTATTGATGATATGAATAAAGATATTAACACCATGAAATACCGCTGGAGAGCCATTTCCAACAAGATACTCAATGGCATAAAGAAGTAAGGTTAAAGGTTGGTAATTACCGGCATAAAATTCCGAAAAATACTTACCGAAATTCTCAAAGTTCAAGGACTGAACATCCGGATTGTCAGTAATATAATCGAAGTCATCCCAGGTGTATAAAAAATTGTAACCAATAACCTTAGCATATACCAAAACAGTAACAATTAATGCAAATGCCAACAACCACCAATGTTTATCAGTGGCGGCATTTCTAATTATTTTCGAGAGAAATGATTGACTTGTATTTTTTAATTTACTCATTATCTATTTTCGTAAAATATGTAAAACAATTAAAGTTTACTTTGAAAATAAGGACTTTTTCTTTGCAAAATAATTCCAAATGAAAACAAGTACAGTGGTGATAATTTTGGAATAGATATAATAAACAAGAAACACCGAAGTTAGAAGCCACATAAACAAGGAATTCATAGCTAATCCAACCAGACTGATTATCAGAAAAATACTAAACTCCAGTTTTTTATTTACAATTTTCCGGTCATTAAATACCCAAATTACATTCATGATGTAACTAATGAGTAAACCGGCACAAAAACCAATAATTGATGAAAATAAGTAATATAGCCCGGCATATTCAGTAAGGGAATATAAAATTGCAGTATCAGCACCAAAGGCAATAATACCTGACACCAAATACCTGAAAATTTCAACGTATATGTTTGTTGGATTGTGTTTTACCGCTTTGAGAAATAGAGTTCTTATATCCATTAAAATAATTGCTAATTGATTTATCAGAAAAATAATTTTGAATTTATTAATTCGATTTTTGTATGAAACGAGCATTAAAACAGGCGTTTAAACCAAAAGACCATGTTCATTGCGAGCCTACCTATCGTAGGCAGGTTCCATGCGTCAACTAACTAAAAAATAAAAATGAACGCATGAAAAGAAACAATAATCACATAAAATAATTAGCTCTTGAAGAGGCAAATATACTTCAAATTAGTATAAATATAAAATGCTGTTAAATTATCATTTGCCGGCGTTTAACACTCCAACTTCTGAACTTAATCATGAAGTTAAATACAACTTGTATCCACAATTTGTAGTGTAATGGCTTATATTGTTACAGCAAGCAATGAATAAATCAGATGGATTGATAATTTAACCAGTATGTAGATATTTAGAAAAGGTCTCGAATTGCGAAGCATTTCTCGAATACAATATATTAAATCAAAATAGAATGTGAATGATTCTACACTGGCATATAAAAATAGCCTGGATCTTTTCGCAAAAAAAATTGCTTTATAATTCTAAATCCGTAATTTTGTAAACATAAAATACGAAACGCATGAAACTTCAGCAAAAAATCACCATTGCTTTTATTGTTGCTTTTAGCCTGATTAGCCTTGCTTCGAGTTGTAAAGCAGAAAAGTCACCAATTACACTACTTGCAGTTTCAACGAGTGAATCTACGGTTTTTGCTGGAGGTGCAGATGTAAGTTGGCTTACTCAAATGGAGGCAAACGGTAAAAAATTCTATAATTCTGCAGGCACTGAAATGGAATGTATGGCGTTACTAAAAAGCCTTGGGATGAATTCAATCCGTTTACGCGTATGGGTAAATCCTTCCGATGGTTGGTGTAATGCTCAGGAAACTCTTACTAAAGCAATTCGCACCAAAAACCTCGGAATGCGCATTATGATTGACTTTCATTACAGTGATGTCTGGGCTGATCCATCCAATCAAACTAAGCCTGTAGCATGGGTTTCGCTAAGTCTCGCAGATTTAAAAATGGCTGTAGCTACTCACACTACTGATGTGCTGAATCTTCTAAAAACCAATGGAATTACTCCGGAATGGGTTCAGGTGGGAAACGAAACAGGAAACGGTATGCTGTGGGAAGATGGGAAAGCATCAAACGGCATGGCTAATTACGCAGCTCTAACCAATGCCGGTTATGACGCCGTTAAAGCTGTTTTCCCAACAGCCAAAGTAGTGGTTCATCTTCAGAATGGTTATTCAAATAGTTTATTTCGATGGATTTTTGATGGATTAAAAACTTATGGCGGAAAATACGATGTGATTGGTATGTCGCTCTATCCAAGTTGGTACACAACTTCCAACGATTGGCAAAACTGTAATAAAGACTGCCTCGCCAACATGAATGATATGGTCAGTCGCTACGGCAAAGAAGTTATGATTGTGGAGTGTGGTATGAGTTGGGATACTCCTACTGTTTGTAAAAATTTCCTGGTTGATTTGATTACCAAAACAAAGTCAGTAACTGGTGGTAAAGGTATTGGCGTATTCTACTGGGAACCTGAATGTTATCCAAACTGGAATAATTACACCCTGGGTGCGTTTGATAATTCAGGTAAACCAACCGCAGCTTTAGATGCTTTTTCTTCAAATACCGGAATATTGATGCCAAATATTGATAAACCGTTAACTGTGAATTGGAATAATCAAAACCAGTCGTTTATTCTGAATGAAACCATAAAAGATGCCTCACTTTACACTGTAAATGGTGAAATGATTAATGTTATTCAAAATAACAATACTATTTCTGCAACATCACTGCCTAAAGGAATTTACCTGGTAAAAGTAAACACAGCAAATAACTATCCTTCTCAAATATTAAAAGCGCTAAAATATTGATTGTTTGCATTTTAAATACTTGCTATTATAACGAACAGACTCCGGCAGGTGTATTAGTTTGGAATTAATTTGTTGATTTTATGAACTTTACACTGATAATTTAAATTTGAAAAATCGGTTTGAACAATAGTAATTTAAACATTGGTTCAAATTTGTTATCTTTGTGGTCAAATTTTTTTTAATTGAACTTGTATGAAGGGAAATGATAACACGGCAGTACTTCTGATTCACTGCCCCGACCGTCCGGGAATTCTTGCGGTTGTTACCGAATTTATTAACCAACACAAGGGTAATATTCTGTACCTTGATCAATACGTGAACCGCGAAGAAAAAGTATTTTTCATGCGTGTAAAATGGGAACTTGATACGTTTCAGATTCCAAAAGAAAAAATTGGTGAATACTTCGAGACTCTTATTGCAAGCCGTTTTAGTATGGTTTTCAGACTTTATTTTTCGGACACAAAGCCACGCATGGCCATTTTTGTTTCCAAAATGTCGCACTGTCTGTACGATTTACTTGCACGTTACGCAGCCGGCGAGTGGCATGTGGAAATTCCGCTCATTATCAGTAATCACCCTGATATGGAAAGTGTTGCCAGACGATTCGACATACCTTATTATGTGTTCCCAATCACAAAAGAAAACAAGGCTGAACAAGAGACAAAACAACTTGCGTTACTTAAAGAAAATGGCGTTACATTCTGTGTTTTAGCACGTTACATGCAGGTACTTTCTTCCGATTTTATTGAAAATTATCCCGATAGAATTATAAATATTCATCACTCGTTTCTTCCTGCTTTTGCCGGTGCAAAACCCTACCATGCAGCCCACGAACGTGGTGTGAAGGTAATCGGTGCAACGAGTCATTACGTTACCACCGACCTTGATGCCGGACCGATTATCGATCAGGATGTAACGCATATTTCACATAAAGATACGGTGGAAGAACTGATTAAAAAAGGCCGCGATTTGGAAAAAATTGTCCTCGCACGCCGTTGAAAAACATATCGAACGTAAAATACTTGCCTACAAAAACCGAACGATTGTTTTTCAATAAACATTTACCTGCTTGAAAAAACGTTACTTCATATATCTCTCCTACAAAGGAACCACTTATCACGGTTGGCAGATTCAGCCTAACGGAATATCCGTTCAGGAAGTACTGACGAAGGCATTGAGCACCGTTTTGCGTAACGAAACTGAAATTACCGGAGCCGGTCGCACTGACACCGGAGTTCATGCGCGGTTAATGGTGGCTCATTTTGATGTGGAAACTGAATTACCTGAAGAGTTTGACATGGTGAATAAGCTCAACAGCCTGTTGCCACGCGACATTGCCATTCATAAAATCGTAGAAGTTCAGCCCGATGCGCATGCACGTTTCGATGCCGTTTCGCGCCGGTATGAATATCACGTAGTTACAGAAAAAAATGTTTTCCAGACAGAACTGGCTGCCCGTATTAGCGACAAACTGGATTTTGAAGCTATGAACAGTGCAGCATCCGTTTTGTGCGAATACCGTGATTTCACAAGTTTCAGCAAACTGCACACCGATGTAAAAACGAATAATTGTGTGATTACTCGTGCCGAATGGTCGAAACAAGGCGATGAGTGGATTTTCACTATTGAAGCCGACCGCTTTTTGCGAAATATGGTGCGTGCGGTTGTAGGTACATTGTTCGAAGTAGGTCGTCATAGAATGTCAGTCGACAAATTCAGAGCCGTTATCGAAGCCAAAAACCGCTGCAAAGCCGGCGTTTCTGTACCGGCGCATGGTTTGTATTTGATTGATATTCAATATCCTGAAAATCTATTCCTTTAAAAACCACATATTCCGTTTTTCAAAATTGTAAATTGTAAAACCTGTCCGCTCACCAGCGGATGATTAAATTGTAAATTCCTGATGTGGTTATTCTTAGCATTTGTTTCTGCTATTCTGTTAGGTTCGTACGAAGTTTTTAAAAAAGTATCTTTAAAAGAAAATGCGGTTATTCCGGTCATCTTTGTCTCGATATTATTCTCGTGTCTGACGCTGGTACCCTTCCTTATTTTATCCGAATTTTTCCCTGAAACGCTGAAAGGTTCTGTATTTTTTGTGCCGCGGGTAGATTTTCATGCACACATGCTTTTCGTGCTGAAAGCTACTATCGTACTGACTTCGTGGCTGTTTGCCTATTTTGCACTGAAACATCTGCCACTTTCGCTTGCTTCGCCTATCAAAGCCACACAACCCGTTTGGACCGTGGTGGGCGCTATGCTGATTTTTGGCGAAAAACTGAACGGATTTCAAACTGCCGGTGTGGGAATTACCTTGCTGTCGTTTTACCTCTTTTCGGTTGCCGGTAAAAAAGAAGGCATCTCCCTGAAAACCAATAAATGGTTCTGGTTTATCGTTTTGGCCACGCTGACAGGAGCATTGAGTGGTTTGTACGACAAATATCTGATGAAACGCTACGATGTGATGTCCGTTCAGGTGTATTATACCTTTTATCAGGCGGCCATCATGGGAATTATCACCCTCTTTTTATGGGCACCAACACGCAAGAAGACCACTCCTTTTAGCTTCAAATGGGCAATTTTCTGGATTTCGTTCTTTCTGGTAACTGCCGATTTTGTGTATTTCTATGCGCTGACTTTGCCCGAATCCATGATTTCGGTTGTATCAACCATTCGTCGTTCTGGCGTGGTAGTTCCCTTCCTGTATGGCGCTTTCGTGATGAAAGACAAAAACATCAAACTGAAATTAATTGATATGATTGGTGTTTTGATTGGGATGTTCCTGCTGTATCTGGGGTCGAAATAAATTTGATTATTTTTCCAAAAAAACCACATTATTGCTGATTTATTTATATAAATTTGAAGCGTATTTGAACCCAAATTTCAAAACCCTTTAAAATCAACAAAAATGGAAATTCTCCCAATTCCCGAAATTATTATCGGTGCCGTTGTTTTAATCCTGCTTTCAGGATTTAGAATTGCTCAGGAGTATCAACGCTCCATTATTTTTCGTCTCGGTCGCTTTCAATCCATCAAAGGTCCCGGCTTATACTGGATTATTCCACTCATTGATGCCCAACAACGGGTCGATATTCGTACCAAAACCGTTGATTTGGAACAACAGGAAACCATTACCAAGGTGCAAACACTGTGTTGATTATCTTCGTCCAGTAGCCAGTTTTTGACTGGTTTTACGATGTCTGCGCCTTCATGAAAAACGCAGCGATACCAGTCCAGACCGATCAAGAACTGCATTTCTACCAGTTT
>CAIQOG010000376.1 GCA_903873355.1 uncultured Bacteroidales bacterium | reverse complement strand
TGAGACATATACTTCCAAAAAAGTATTACTTGCTATTGGGCGAAGGGGAACACCACAGAAATTAAATGTTCCCGGAGAAGAATCAGAAAAAGTGGCGTACCGATTACTCGAACCGGAAGAAATTAGTGACAAAAAAATATTAGTTGTTGGTGGCGGAGATTCAGCCGTTGAATCTGCCCTCCTGTTGGCTGATAGAAATAATGTAATACTATCGTATAGAAAAAGTGCTTTCAGCCGCATAAAAAAGAAAAATGCGGATAAAATAAATGCAGCAATGCAAAGTGGATTGATTGACGTTCAATTTAATACGAATGTAGTCTCTATCAACGAAGGATTTGTTTCGTTTAAAGCAAATGAATCTGACGAATTATTGAAATGGGAAAACGATATGGTTTATATTTTTGCCGGTGGAGAAATTCCTTCACAATTTTTAAAAAATATAGGAATTGAATTTTCAACAAAACGAGGTGAAGCTATATTAAAACACAATTGATCAGATAATAAATCGCTATTTTTGTTTTTTTGTTAAACACAATGAATTACTTATGAAAATCAGGTTTTATTTCCTTACATTTATTTTTCTCAACATATTGGCAATTAGTAGCTTTGCTCAATTATCACCCGGAGATTTAAGCAAAGGTCATGCTGGTCTGGAAGGCGTAGAAAATTGTACAAAATGCCATTCAGTTGGGAATAAAGTTTTACGCAATAAATGTTTAGACTGTCACAAAGAGATAAAAGCAAGTATTGCAGCTAAAAAAGGGTTTCATGCTTCTGCCGAAGTAGGTAATAAAGACTGCTATGTTTGCCATAACGAACATCATGGACGCGATTTTCAACTTATAAAAATCAACAAAAAAACGTTCGACCATGCCAAGATGGGTTTTGAACTGAAAGGTGTTCATGCGAAGAAAGATTGTAGAGCATGTCATAAGTCAGAATTTATTTCAGATCCAAACTTCAAAAAGAAAGCATCAACTTTCATGGGGTTAAAAAGTAACTGCCTCAATTGTCACTCCGATTTTCACCAGGGAAAATTATCATCAAACTGTGCCAGCTGCCATAGTTTCGAATCGTTTAAAAACCCAAAAGTGGTAGGATTTAATCACAATAAAACAAATTTTGCTCTTCTTGGAAAACACGCAAGTGTAAGTTGTCTGAAATGTCACAAAACTGAAATTGTCAACGGTAAACCTGCGCAACGATTCAAAGGGCTTCAGTTTGAAAGCTGTACACCATGTCATAAAGATATGCACGAAACCAAATTCGGAAGTAATTGCAAGGAGTGTCACAGTGAGGAATCATTTCATGCTATAAAAAATCTCAGCTCGTTTAACCATGACAAAACCGGTTTTCAGTTAGTTGGCAAACATATGACTGTAGCTTGTAAATCGTGTCACAAAACCGAGTCTATGACAGATCCAATTAAACACGACAAATGTTCAAGCTGTCATGCAGATTATCACAAAGGCGAATTCGCTAAGAAAGGCGTTTCTCCGGATTGTAACGAATGTCATTCAAATAAGAGTTTTGCTATGTCAAACTTTACGATTGAACGTCATAACAAGACGAAATTCAAACTTGAAGGAGCTCACATGGCTACTACCTGCATGGAATGTCACAAAAAACAAAAAGAATGGACCTTTGCAAAAATGCCTTCAAAATGCGTGGAATGTCACCCAAATATTCATAAAGGAATTATGAGCGATAAATTTATGGGTAATGAAAATTGTACTGCGTGTCATACTACAATGAGTTGGAAATCCGTAAAATTTGATCACGAAAAAACCGGATTTAAACTTGAAGGTGTTCATGCCAAACAACAATGTGCTTCCTGCCATTTCAAGAAAAACAGCAGCGGCATACGGGTTCAACAATTTGAAAATCTCACTAAAGATTGTTCAGGTTGCCATAAAGACAATCATGTGGGGCAATTTGCTGAAAATTCTAAAACGAAATGTTTAAAATGTCACGACTTTGACAAATGGAAAAATTTAAAATTTGTTCATAGTTCCTCTCGTTTTAATCTTGAAGGCGCACATAAGAATGTGGAATGTAATAAATGTCATATACAAACAACGGATGAAAAAGGCACGTATACCAAATATAAATTCAAAAGCATTGATTGTATGACTTGTCATTCATAATAAAAAACAAATTAGAATAAATTCAACACCCGTAAAATTCAGATTATTATTGCGGGTAAAATCTACCGGAAATAAAAAATATTAATACAAAAAGTAAAGTTATGGAATCAGAATCAAAAAACTTTAATGTTACTCATCGTCTGTTACACTGGAGCATAGCACTATGCATTATCATTTTGTTAGGAACAGCATTGCTTCACATCACCTGGTTTGGAAGAGATAATTTGGCTAAAATTATTGTCGAAAATATACTTCTATTTGGTGGCCAAATAACTATTGGTGATGCAAGTGTTATAGCTAAACGTATTGCAGAACCCATGTGGGAATGGCACTTTTATGCCGGATATGCTTTAGTTGGGCTTTATATTTTGCGACTGGTACATCTTGGTATTAATGGTGTGCAATTTCCAAGTCCTTTCGACAAAAAAAATACTATGAAACAAAGAGCTCAGGGCAGCATTTATATTTTGTTTTATCTTTTACTTGGTATTACTACCTTAACCGGAGCTTTGATGTTATGGGGACCAACCAGCTGGAGATGGACATCGCAAATAATTCATTTTCAATCGCACTACTATGCTATGGCATTTATTTTCTTGCACTTTGGTGGAATCACTGTTACCGAACTCTTTATGGAGAAAGGCGTGGCTTCGAAAATGATACATGGATAAACGTTATTTTTAACAGAAGTTAGAAGGTTAGTAAATTATGAGAAACAGGATAATATTATTTCTAATATTTGCTTTAGCAGGAACAGGTGTTTTTGCAGCAAAATTAAAATCACCACATGGCGATAAATTCAAGTTAGAATGTACTACTTGTCATACTATAGACAATTGGATACATATAAAACCTGATGGATTTAACCATAATAAAACCAACTTCCCTCTTTTAGGTCAACACAAAACAATAAATTGTAGAAATTGTCATAAATCACTGATTTTCAAAGAGGCAAAAGACCAATGTTCATCTTGTCATACCGATATTCATGAAGGTACGACAGGCAGAGATTGCAGCCGTTGCCATTCCAACAATTCATGGATAGTTTCTAACACTAACATTCGAAAGCTACATCAACAACAAGGATTTGCTCTTGTAGGCGAGCATGCTTCGGCAGATTGTAATCGTTGTCATACTTCTGCGTCTAACCGTCGTTTCAATAATATTAGTACTAACTGCTATTCCTGTCATCAATTTCAATATAATTTAACCAACAAACCTAATCACAAATTAAATGGATTTGGAACAGATTGTGAGCAATGTCATTCGATGGTTGGACGTAGCTGGAACTCAATTGGAAAAGGATTCAACCATAGTAATTTCCCAATTACCGGTGGGCATAGTACGTTGACTTGTGATCGCTGTCATTACGACAATAATTATCAGGTAAAGAAGTCACCGGATTGTTATAGTTGCCATGCCGGTAAGTTAAATCAGGCTGCTGCAATAGTTCCGGCTCATAACACATTATTTAAGAAGTTTATGTGCTCCGATTGTCACAATGTGAGCGGTTTTAATAATGTAAAATTCAGAATTCACGATACCTGGGGACGTATCTATTCAGGAAAACACAAAGGGCAATGGAGTCAATGTACTGATTGCCATAACAATAACGCGACTTTTGCAGCAAATTGCAGAAAATGTCATAATTTTGATTCCGGCACTTTGCAATGATTATTTAGAGTCTAAAAAACATTAAATTATGAAGTATCTATTATCATATATATTTTTATTCGTTTGGTCGGGTATATCATTATTTGGTCAGAAAACTGCTGATTTTACTCAGGGAAATATTTCATATATTACTTCCCAGAACGTGTATGTTCAGTTTGTAAATACCGAAGGAATTCAAATTGGTGATACACTTTACACGTCAAAAAACAATACGCATCAATCAGCATTGGTGGTAAAGAATCTTTCATCAATTTCATGTATTTGCAACCCGGTATACGGTTATGTTGCTTCTGTTTCCAATCAGGTTATTGCAAAGAAGAAAACAGAACCAGCACCTATTGAAGTATTAACTCAACAATCGAAAGAAGCCGTTTCGGTTAATGATGCAGCTGTTTTGGCAGTTACTAAAAAAGTAATTGATAATAAACAAACAGGCAAGTTTGATGGTCGAATTTCCTTGTCATCGTATTTGAATAATACCAGCGACTCGACTATGAATTCGGTGTTCCGACTCAATTTATCACTTAATGCCAAACATATTTCTAACTCCAGATTTTCGGCAGAATGTTATATGTCGGTAACAAAAAAAAGTATCTATAGACCTATTACTTCGGCTATTGACTCGACCACAACTCAGAATTACCTGATTGACGAACCGCTCGATGTAAAGATTTATAACCTGGCAGTGAAATATGATTTACCCGATTCGATGTATTTGACTTTCGGTCGGAAAATAAATCCAAATTTAGCCAATATCGGTGCAGTGGATGGTTTACAGTTTGAGAAATTCGGTAAACAAATTTCATATGGTGCAGTTATTGGTAGTCGTCCTGATACTTATACCTATAGTTTAAATCCCGGTTTATTGCAATACGGTGCATATGTTGGTCATCAACTCAAGACCAAAAATGGATTTATGCAAACATCCGTTGCGCTGTTCAACCAGACCAACAATATGCAGACCGACAGACGTTTTGCGTACATTCAACATAGCAATTCATTGTTGAAACAACTTGATTTTTTTGGTTCAGCCGAAATTGACCTGTATGCGTTGCAAAACAACCAACCCGTAACAACTTTCAATCTGACAAGTGTATATGCAATGCTTCAGTGGCGCGTATTAAAAAATCTGTCGTTGTCCATGTCGTACGATGCTCGTAAAAACATTTATTATTACGAAACCTATAAAAACTATATCGACAGCGTATTGGATAAAGAAACCCGACAGGGATTACGCTTTCAGGCAATGTATCGCCCTTTAAAATTCTTAACATGGGGTGGAAATGCCGGAATTCGCTTTGCTACACCGACTTCCAATGCTTCGACCAACGGTTATACTTACCTCACAATGTCGCAACTACCATTTGAAACCACACTGACGGTGGATGTTACAGCTTTGAAAACCAACTACCTGAGCGGAATGATTTACGGAGCATCATTGTCGAAAGAACTGTTTGATGGAAACTTTTTCACACAACTCACATACAGAAATGTAAATTATACTACTCTTACCAGTCTCGAAATACCTCAAAACATTGGTGAACTAAGTCTCTCGTGGCGAATAACCAAGAAGTTATTGCTATCGGCCGACTTTGAAGCTACATTTAATGCAGATAAGAACTTCCAGGGACGTGCCTTTATCAATCTGTCGCAACGATTTTAGTTGACACATACTGTGAATGCAAATAAAAACCGGCTGAATTTCATAATTGAAATTCAGCCGGTTTTTGATTAAAAGCCTTTGACGATTTGGATGAAAGCTTGAAAGAAGTGATGGAAATTGATTAAACAGATGCTTGTTAATGTGAAAGATTGTGTTTATCTTTGGAACGAAAATACAACGATTACGATTTTTGAAATTATTTACCTTCAAATTTCACAATTATGAAAACAATCTGTAAATTATTCATTATCCCGACCATGTTACTAGGATTTTTAATGACAATTACAAACAGTTGTACTACTGAAGTTGATCCAAAGTTATTACCAGTTTTGACAACTACAGACATATTTAAAATAACTGAAGCTTCAGCGCAAAGCAGTGGTAACATAACTTCCGATGGGGGTTCTGACATTATTGCAAGAGGGGTTTGTTGGAGTACATCGCCAAATCCAACAATTGAAGATAAAAAAACATCAGATGCAGCTGGAACTGGAATCTTTACAAGCAAACTAACCGGACTTATTCCAAGTACTACTTATTATGTAAGAGCTTATGCAACCAATAAAAAAGGTACTGCTTATGGTATTCAAATAACTTTCTCAACAAAATCATTATCCATAATTACTACTGCAGTAGCTTCAATTACAATAAATTCGGCAATAAGTGGAGGCACAATATCAACTGATGGCGATAGTGTAAATGTATCGATTCGTGGTATTTGTTGGGGAACACAATCCAGTCCAACTATTTCAAATAGTAAAACATCTGATGGAAAAGGTGGTGGAAAATATACAAGTTCGATGACTGATCTAGTTTTAGGAACAACTTATTATGTACGGGCTTATGCAACAAATAGCGGAGGAACTTATTATGGAAATGAGCTAAGCTTCATAACTCAAAATGGAGTAATAACTTTAACCACAACGGCTGCAACATCTATTACAGCAACTTCAGCGACTCTTGGAGGAATTGTTCCCATCGATGGTGGGGCTTCTGTAACTGAACGTGGAATTTGTATAAGTATATTACCAAGCCCAACAATAGAAAATAAAATGGCTAATGGTTCCGGCACAGGTTCTTTTGCAACTAATATTACCGGATTAACAGCAAATACAACTTATTATGTACGAGCTTATGCAACGAATAGTATTGGTACTACTTATGGTAATGAAGTGAACTTCACAACACAAAATGGAATAATAAATTTATCTACATATGCTGCAAATTCCATAACAACAACCTCGGCAACTTGTGGTGGAAACATTACTTCTGATGGAGGTGCTTATATTACTGAAAGAGGAATTTGTATAAGTAAATTACCGAGCCCAACAATAACTAATAAAATGTCTAATGGTTCTGGCACAGGTTCTTTTGCAACTAATATTACCGGATTAACAGCTAATACAACATATTATGTTCGGGCTTATGCCACAAATAGTATTGGCACAGTTTATGGTAATGAAATCAGTTTTTCAACAATTTTACCAACAGTTAGCACTAATAACATTTCAAATATTAATGCAACAACTGCAACATGTGGTGGTGAAGTGACTTTAATTGGTGGGGCAGCAGTTACTGCACGTGGCGTTTGTTGGGGTACAATCTCAAGCCCAACAATAAATAACAGCAAAACAAGCGATGGATCTGGGTTAGGTGTTTTTAGCAGTTCAATAACAGGATTAACAGCAGAAACTACTTATTATGTTAGAGCTTATGCAACAAGTAATGTAGGTACAACTTACGGTACAGAAGTTAGTTTTTCAACAAAATTGGCAACAGTTTCTTCAACCGATGTTTCAAATATTACAGCTACAACACTTAGTGCTGGTGGTAATGTAACAGCCACAGGCGGTGCTCCTGTTACAATGAGAGGTGTGTGTTGGAGTACAACCAGTAATCCGACAATTAGTAACACCAAAACTACAGATGGAAGCGGAACTGGCTCATTTATTAGCTCCGTAACTGGACTAACCAAAGAAACAACTTATTATTTACGTGCTTATGCCACAAACAGCATTGGTACTGCTTATGGTAATCAAATAATTTTTTCTACAGCCTTACCTTCAATTACAACAAATATAATCTCTTCAATTACTTTAAACTCAGCAACAAGTGGAGGTAGTATAACCTTAACTAACGGAGTTGCTGCAGTAACAGCTAAAGGAATTTGTTGGAGTAAGTCCTCAGATCCAACAATTGCATTAAGCACTAAAACTACGGATGGAATTGGTTCTGGTATTTTTTCAAGTTCTATTAATGGATTAACAGCTAGTACCACTTACTATGTCCGTGCTTACGCAACAAATAGTATTGGCACAGCTTATGGTAATCAATTGAGTTTTACAACAAATGGAACTGTAACAGATATAGATGGGAATGTATATCGTACAATAGTAGCGTTGCGTTAACTTTTAACATACATCTGTATTGTATTGAAATACAGAAATATAGATCCGTTCTTTGATTTTTTGATTTGAATTGACTTA
>CAIQOG010000375.1 GCA_903873355.1 uncultured Bacteroidales bacterium | reverse complement strand
CTGAGTGAAGTGCTGGGAAACCGTCGTTTCTCGGTGATGATAGGTGAGCCTGAAGCGCAATCCATTGCTCTGAAAATGAATAATAAGAAATCACCACGACCGCTTACACACGATTTAATTAAAAATATTCTGATATCATTCGATGCTGAACTGGTTAAAGTGCTGATATACGATATGGTAAGTGATGTGTTTTACTCTGAATTACATATTCTGCGTGACAATAAACTCCTGATTGTGGATGCACGAACTTCGGATGCTGTAGCGTTGGCTGTACGAACAGATTGTCCTATTTTTATCAAATCTGAGATTCTGGATATAGTTGGAACTGAAATTGAACATTCACCGGAGGAAGTGAACGAAAAAACGATTGTTCCTGAAAATGCTGAAGATCTTACGGATGAGGATTTCGACTTACTCAGCCTTGAAGCACTCGAAGAAATGCTGGAAGTGGCCGTGAATAATGAGAAATATGAACTGGCTGTACGATTAAGGGATGCGTTGAAAAGAAAAAGTCGATAGTTTATAGTCGGCAGTAGCAGTAAATATAACTCAATCAAAATAGTAAACTTAATCAACTAAATAATCAACAATGAATTTAAAACTTCGTCTTACATTTATGAGTTTTCTCCAGTTCTTTGTCTGGGGAGCGTGGCTGATAACTATCGGCACTTATTGTTTTAATGCAAAAGGCTGGTCGGGAGCTCAGTTTGGTGCTATTTTTTCAACACTTGCCATTTCTTCCATTTTTATGCCGGCACTTACAGGAATTATAGCCGATAAATGGTTGAATGCAGAGAAATTGTATGGTATTTTGCATATACTTTACGGAATTACGCTGTTTTTTGTTCCTCAGGTAAACGACCCGGATACACTTTACTATGTTATTCTGGTGGCTATGATATTTTATATGCCTACAATTTCGTTGTCGAACTCCATTGCCTACAACATTCTGAAAACAAACAACTACGATGTGGTGAAAACCTTTCCACCTATACGTGTGTGGGGAACGATTGGATTTATTGCAGCCATGTGGATAACCAACCTGTCGGGAAGTAAAGCCAATGGAAATCAGTTTCTTATTGCTGCGTTTGTAGCCATTGGACTGGGTGTTTTCGCTTTTACACTGCCTAAATGTCCACCACAAAAGAGTATTTCCAACAAAGCATCTATATCCGAAATGCTTGGTTTAAAAGCGTTCAAACTGTTTGCCAACTATAAAATGGCGATATTCTTTATTTTTGCCATGTTTCTGGGTGCTGCCCTGCAATTGACCAATTTGTACGGCGATTCGTTTCTCGATGATTTTAAAAACGTGCCTCAGTACGCCAATTCGTTTGTGGTGAAATACTCAACCATTATCATGTCCATTTCACAAATATCGGAAACCCTGTTTATCTTATCTATTCCGTTTTTCCTGAAACGCTTTGGAATAAAAAATGTAATGCTATTCTCGATGGTGGCATGGGTACTTCGTTTTGGACTGTTCTCCTTCGGAAATCCTGCTGAAGGACTTTGGATGATTATACTTTCGTGTATTGTTTACGGTATGGCTTTCGATTTCTTCAATATCTCCGGTTCTCTGTTTGTTGAAACCACTACCGATCCTTCCATTCGTGCCAGTGCGCAGGGTGTATTTATGATGATGACCAATGGCTTGGGTGCCTATATGGGTAGTAAAATCAGTGGAATAGTAATTGATAATTATTACACCAATAATGGCCTGAAAGACTGGCATGGAATCTGGTTCGCGTTTGCAATTTACGCGTTGATTATTGCTGTGTTGTTTGCTGTTATGTTTAAACACAAACACGACCCGAATCAACTGACAAACATTAGTCATTAATAGCCGGTTAAGGGCATAAAAAATGCGGAGAGTAATTTACTTTCCGCATTTTTTAATT
>CAIQOG010000374.1 GCA_903873355.1 uncultured Bacteroidales bacterium | reverse complement strand
TTGGAATGTCGATAAATTCTTTGTTTAGCAGGTATTTAAGCGTAAATGATTTCTCGATGTTTTCGTCTGTGGCTTTGCTTATCGCTTCCGTTTCGCCCTGAAAAACCACTTCACCGCCTTTTCGTCCTGCATATGGACCAATATCGATAATATAATCGGCAGCGCGCATAATTTCTTCATCGTGTTCCACCACCACCACCGTATTTCCTAAATCCCGTAACTGTTTCAGCACTTTTATCAGCAGATGAGTGTCTCGCGAGTGAAGTCCGATACTCGGCTCGTCGAGAATATACAACGAACCCACCAGACTGCTTCCCAGCGAGGTAGCCAGATTAATACGCTGACTTTCACCACCCGAAAGCGAGTTTGACAAACGATTCAGTGTAAGATAGCCAAGTCCGACATCCAGCAAAAAGTGAATGCGGTTGTTTATTTCAATCAAAAGTCTTTTGGCAATGGCTGCATCCTGCTCGTCGAGTTGAATGTTTTCAAAAAAATCATTCAGGGCTCGAACAGACATCAGTACTAGTTCCGAAATTGATTTCCCGCCGACTTTAATATACGAAGCTTCTTTTTTCAGACGACTTCCGTTGCACGATGGGCAGGTTGTTTTACCCCGGTAACGCGCCAGCATTACGCGGTACTGTATTTTATACTGATTAGCTTCCAGCATTTTGAAAAATGCATTCAATCCTTCGAAGTACCTGTTGCCTGTCCAAATTAACTGGCGTTGTTCGTCGGTTAGCTCGTAATATGGCTTGTGAATCGGGAAATTAAACTTCGAAGCGCTATGAATCAACTGGTTTTTGCATTCGCTCAGTACCTCACCTTTCCAGCAAACCACAGCATCTTCGTAAATAGAAAGCGTTTTATTAGGCACCACTAAATCTTCATCAATACCAATTACGCGACCAAATCCTTCGCAGACGGGACAAGCGCCAATCGGACTGTTGAAACTGAAGGTATGAACTGTAGGGGTTTCGAACTGCATTCCATCTGCCTCGAAACGTTTGGAAAAAGTTAGAATTTCAGGTGTTTCCGAAGTGAATAATTTAATTGAACACACTCCGTTTCCTTCAAAAAATGCAGTCTCAACAGAATCGGTGAGTCGGCTGACAGTTTCCTGATTATGGTCGATAGACAAACGATCGATAATCAGATAAACGACCGGATTATTTTTACTTCCGGCATTGGCTTTTATAAAATCTGTTATTTGCAGAGTCTCTCCATCTACATCAATACGACTGAATCCCTGCAATTGAAGGCTGTAAAGTTGTTCTATCAGCGGACGGTCCGTTGTGGCTATTACCGGAGTGAGCACCATGAGCCGAGTTCCGTCGGCATATTGCATGGTAGCTTCAATTACATCTTCCGATTCGTGTTTCTTTATTACCTCTCCTGAAACGGGCGAGTAGGTTTTACCAATTCGGGCATAAAGTAGTTTGATATACTCGTAAATTTCAGTAGAAGTGCCTACTGTGGAGCGTGGATTGCGGGTATTTACTTTTTGTTCGATGGCAATAGCCGGTGGAATACCTTTGATGTAATCCACTTCGGGTTTGCTCATACGCCCCAGAAACTGACGTGCATACGACGAAAGACTTTCCACGTAACGGCGTTGACCTTCGGCATAAAGCGTGTCAAATGCCAGCGATGATTTTCCCGAACC
>CAIQOG010000373.1 GCA_903873355.1 uncultured Bacteroidales bacterium | reverse complement strand
ATGTATCGCACGAAGATTACATACGTTTCGAAAGGAAGAAACAAGTCCTGCTGCAACTATCGAAAGCCAGCAATAAAGGCACGGCACTATACGATATGCACCGGAACGAATATAGCATGCTACACTGGCAATTTGATGCCGACTATCCGTTTCAAAAAGAATTCAACAGCATGGAAAGCTTACAGGCTTTACTCCATCCCGGCGATGTGGACTATGTACAGCAATGCAAACACAAGGCACTGAGCATGATACACGAAGTACCGGCCGACCAACTGAAACACTTTAAGCTGATATACGAATGCCGGATGAAAAATACCAACGGAACCTACCAACGCTTTCTACATCAGTATATGGTGCTTGAACTGGATAAGAACGATGAACTGTGGATTCTGCTGTTACTGATCGACCCGGTTACGGGACGTGAAACAGAAACTCCACCCAGGGGAATGATGATAATGGACTGTACAACAGGAACGATGAAGGTATCCAGTAACGAGACCTGCTTTACCCGCCGCGAAGTAGAAATTCTTAAACTAATGGCACGTGGCTACGAAAGCAGCCGGATAGCTGAGAAACTTTTTATCAGTAAAAATACAGTAGATAACCACCGCCGGAATATTTTGACCAAAACACAAACCGAAAACACCACACAGGCACTGATGTATGCACGGTTTATTGGGGTGATTTGAAAAACACTCTTACTCATCTGATGACTGAAAGTCATCTGATGAGTAGAAAAATTAATAGGTTTGAATTGATTTATTAAACCTTCAAAGAAAAATAACCAACTTAACATAACCAACATATTTGAGGATTATTTTAAAAAAAAACTAAATATATTCCTGTGATAAAGCTTTATGAAGATGGTTCAATTCAGGGGGTTGTTTAGAAATAGCATGTTGTCAGGGTTTTAATTCAGGGCGTGACTTCAAAAGATCCCGTTTTTGCCCTAACAGCTCATATTTTTACCGCTTCCATGCGTGTTGATGAAGCAAAGAGGTACGATGAAGAAACGAAAAGATACCTTGATGAAACGAAAAGGTGAGTTGAAGAAATAAAAAGATACCTTGAAGGAATAAAAAGGTACGATGAAGAAACGAAAAGAGACCTTGATGAAATAGAAAGGTATCTTGAAGAAACAAAAAGGAGTCTTGTTGCCGTATAAAGATGACTTGTAGTGATAAATTTATGCAGTTTTACCGGGTCTATTCAATAAACTGTGTCAAAAGATAAATTAGTTTATGCTCCATCGTTGTTCAAAAATAATAATAAATTGTGCCATATACTAAACAAAGTGACAAAAGAAAAATCCCCAACAAAAAAATGTCGGGGATTAACTGCTTTAAGCTTGATTTGTTCTGAACGGATCGTTATTGAAATATTCAGGGGCATTTAAATGTGCTTCTCCCGGTGCTTTCGGTGGAGTTGATTCCAATTGCAAAGCAATTTCATTGTCAAGTTCAATCCGCTCAATCTGCGGGACGCTGTACGCTTGCTTGTTGTTTGTCATAATAATGTATTTTTTAAATCCATTTTTCCCTCACAACTTACCCCCTCTCCTTGAAGAGAGGGTAGGGGTGCGGTTTATTTAATAATTACTTTGGTGGTTGCACTCTTACCTGCATTGGTTACAGTTACCATATAAACTCCCGATACAAATGTACCCAATGACTTAGTACTTTCTGTCAGGCGTTGAGATACTAAGCGCTGACCAACTTCATTGTAAACAGCTACATTAGTTTCGCCATTTGCTCCGTTAACCACAATTTGGTTGTTGGCAAGTGAAATCCAAATATTGCCGGTAGAGTTCTGGTTGATTCCTGTTGCTACCGAAGGAACTTTGAAAAGAACTGTAAAGCGGGTTACATTTTTGGCAGTTACATCTGAATAGAAGTTGTATTCTGCAAGTGTCAAATCCTGTTGGTAGTTCAATAAATTGTCACGAAGTACGATTTGTGTTCCGGAAGCAAAGTTACTAATCTGAGATGCTTTAATGCTATAGTTTCCTGAAGTACTTGTGCTGAATCCCAGCGCAATTTCACTATCGTAAGGAATAGCATTCAACCCATTGATGGTCAGATCTTCACTGTTTGCTACTGTATAAATCTCAGCCAAAACAGCCGAATTGCTGAACATTTTAGGTGAATCATACGCATCATAACTGTCTGAAGCATTCGGATTTGAATAAATAATCGTTTCGTCAGCATTTATTCCATTTGAAACCTGCAGATGAACAATTGGTTGAGTATTTAAAGCTTTTACTTTGAATCCGTTATTGCTATTATCAACATGTCCACGTTTGCTGTTATCAACTAAAACAGTTGCCTGAGTCTTACCAACATCTACACGCACCCAGAAAGCCTGCATTGGTGGTATCAGATTAGTTACAAGTTTGACTCCGTTTCCGGTAGCAACTCCACCTGTTGAATTGTAGGTATCAAAAGTATATGCTCCACCTGATGTTTTGGTACGATACCAGATTGATGACAATAAATCAGTCTTACTAATCTGATCCCAGTCTAAGTATGAAGCATAAGGGTTACCTACTAAGCTAAAGCCCTCTTTTGTCTGACCGGCTGTGCGATTTATGGTTATTGATTGTGTACCTGTGTTCAGTGTTCCATTGTAAGTCACAACTCCCGAAGAAGCGATATTGGCTACATAACCCTTCATCACAGTCAATCCTGTTGTGGTATTTGTTATTTGAGCCCAGGGTGCTGATGTTCCATGCGCTTCATCATACCAATATAATGGATGAGCCACACTGGCTGAAAAAACATTGGTGGTTGCTCCACTTATAGGACTACTTACATACCAGTTACGGCCGGTAGTCAGATATTGCTGAACGTTAGTAGTTCCTGATCCTGTAATGCTTGTAGGAGTCAGAATGGTTGCTGATCCAGTTTCATCAGAATTCAGATTAAGGGTACCATTGTTAACCATACTACTTGATATGGTTAATTGTTTGGTTGGATTTACAGTTACCGACTTCCCTGAATTAATAGTTAAATCATTAATTGTAATATTTGAGTTTATAGTTGCATTACCATTAATAACAACTTTGTCTGTTGTTGCAGGAACTGAAGCTGTATTCCATCGGGCAGTTTCTGACCAAACCCCTGTGCCTGAAAAAGTAACGGGTAAATCAGACCAAGAAGTAGTTACCCTAATTCCATCAACTATTTGTCTTTGAGCAGCATTATATTGTCTTAAAGCCACACCACCTATTGATGTAGCTGTTTCAGTAAAAGTCTGACTTGGAGTAGCAGGTTCTGTTGTTGAAAAAGTATTTAAGACAAATAAACTGGATACATGGGTGTTGAAATCGTGTTTGACTACTACTAAAACTGTTGTAGCTGGAGTTATTGATATATATGAGGCAGGAGCAGATGAACCACTAATTCCAATTCCGTCACCAGTAGCATTTACCCAAACTCTTGAATAAAATGTTGTAGAAACCGGGGAAGGACTTAGCATAAAAAAGTAACCTGCGGAGTTAGATGATTGTGTTTGCAGCATAAATGCTGAATATACAGTCCCGCTTGATTGAGATGTAAAAGTTTTATTTATATCCTCACCATTATTATCAAGTCTTGCTGCCCCTCCTTTTCCACTTCCTACATAACCATTAAAAGTTAAACCGGGAACAGTAACATCAATATTTGCAGTTCCATTTCCACTATGAGCTAACCAGCCGGTTGTTGGATCTGCAGATGCAGTTGTAGTTAAAACAGTTGCATCTGGATAATCAAAATCTTCATTTAAAAGTAATGTCGGAGCAACATTTACTGTTAATACTTGTGTAGCATTTGTTGCTGCATTATAATTTGCATTTCCATCCTGCGAAACTGTAATAGTAGTTTCACCTGTTGCAACAATATGAACTAATCCTGTAGATGCATTAATTGTTGCTACAGTTGGATCTGAACTTGTATAAGATAAAGCATTTGTTGCTGAAGTTGCAGATGTAGCTGCAAATGTATAATCTGCATCACCTACATATTTTGTGGATGAAGCACTTACACCGCTAATCGTTTGATCTGCTTTGCTAATATCAGCAGTTAAGCCTGTTGGTTGTGTTACGGTATAATTTGCCGATGGCGCAGTATATCCGGTTACTGTAACAGTTTTAGCAGTTTCAACATTGGCATCGGCAAAAGTAGCCGAAGGAGTTCCGGTAACTGAAAACACTTCACTATTTACTAATCCCACATAAGCAGCAGTACCGGTTAAGGTAGCCACATTGGTGGTATTATAAGCACGGCTAACAGCACTAATTCCGGTAATACTTAAACCAACTGTGGTTATATTTCCTGTTACTGTTGGATCGGTTAGCGTATAATTGGTTGATGGTGCAGTATATCCGGTAATTGTAATTGTTTTACCATCTCCGGCAGCAGCTGTTGCAAAACTGGCGGTAGGCGAACCCGATACGCTGAAACTTTCGGAATTTACCAAGCCTGTGTAAACAGCTGTTCCGATAAGCAAAGCGGTTGTTCCACCATCATAGGGTTTACTCACTCCTGTTAATCCGGTTATGGTTAACGCAGCTTTAGAAACTGTACTTGAAGCAGTAGCAACATCTACCTGAGTAGCATCAGCACTTGTTAATGCGATATTTCCTGAATATGGACTTCCGGCATAAGTTGCAGTAGCTTTCAGACGTACATAAATAGTTGTATTACTAATTGTTCCGGCAGCACCAACAGTGATTGGCGAAGCATTGTTTCCGACATTGGAAGAAAAATCGGAAGTTGTGGAAACTTCAAAACCTGCCGGAGCTGTTACAGTTATACCTGCATTCATTGCTGATCCCGATACTGTAAAGCTTGTTGGACTTGCACTGGCAGTACCATAAGTTGTACTAACTGCCGACAAAGTACCTACTGCCGAAATAGTTGGTACTGCTGCCGCTGCACGGGTAACTGTAACAATGTATGTAATAATAGTTGTGCCATCCTGTGCAGTAACTTTCACATCAATCGGATTATCACCAACATTCAACGAAAGACTTCCTGAAGCAGTACCACTTGTAACTGTAGTATATGTTCCTGAATTTACGCGAACTTGTATGGAAGCAAAAACATTAGTTTGCGTGGGTGTAACAGTAACTGCAGCTGTACCATTACCAACCGATGCATTATATGCAATTGTACCTGAAGCAAACGAAGGCGACAAAGTTCCCACACTCAAAGCAAGTGCAGATAAGGTAGCATCTGTAGCAACGGCTGTACGCGTAACCGTGGTGGTGTATGTTTTAGTTGTTCCATCTTGTGCTGTTACCAATACATCTACTGTATTTGGACCTACATTTAATGCTAACGAACCTGAAGGACTTCCGCTTGTTACAGCACTAAATGAACCACTATTCACTCTAGCTTGAATGATTGCATTTGCCTCATTACGGGTTGGAGTTACTGTTATGGAACTGCTGGTATAAGGTACAGTTGCTGTATATGTTATAGTACCCGAAGCAAACGATGGCGTCAATGTACCTGCGCTAATGCTCATAGCTGATAAGCTAGCATCATTCGACTGACGGGTAACCGTGGTGGTATAGGTTTTAGTTGTTGTTCCATCTTGTGCTGTTACCAATACATCTACTGTATTTGTACCTACATTTAATGCTAACGAACCCGAAGCACTACCACTGGTTACACTGGAATAAGTACCACCGTTTACGCGAGCCTGAATGGTTGCATTTGCCTGATTACGGGTTGGAGTAACTGTTATTGAACTCGTTGCATTGCTAACAGTGGCAGTATATGATGTAGTTGCAGAAGCAAATGTCGGAGCTAAAGTACCTGAACTTAAAGTCATGGCTGATAAAGTGGCATCATTGGATGTTGAAGAACCGGCAACTATTGAAACATTATCTATACCCAAAGCTTGGGCATTTGAAGTTGTTGTACCCGAAGTTACTGAATAACTCCAAGCAAAATAAATACTACTACTTGCTGCAAGTGATTGATTATAGACATAATTAGTAATACTTTTAGTTTCTAATGGGTTTGTTGCATTACCGTTATTATCAGCATTTGCTCCAGTAAAACTCAGTACATTTCCAGTTACTTCAGTCCAGGAATTTGCAAGTCCGGTTGTAGAAGTGTAAAATCTGATTGAAAATCCGGCAGCATTTGTACCATTTCTAAATCTTTTTGCGACATAACTTATTGTAAAGTTTGGTATTGTTGATGCTCCATTGTTATTTAATTTCAGAAACATATTGACACTCTGAGATGCAGAACCAGAAGAAATGCCTCCTACAGCTTGGTCTCCAGAAGAGGCACCACCACCAAAATTCCAAAATCCATTTCCAGCAGAACTAGACATAGCTGCATTGTATGCTAGAGCATAAGTAGTTGCAGTACCTGTAACGGCAGTATAGGCAGCAGTAACAGTTCTAACTGCAGTACCTTTCTCCATTACCCAACCAGTTGGTAATGTTGCTGTTGCTGTAGTGCCAATTGAGTTAAAGTTTTGAGAATAGGTAGTTCCGGCAGAAATATTTGCCTGTCCCCAACTCTTCCCGCTTACCAGCAAAACCAAAAGTAGAATACTAAAAAACTTAAAACTCAATGAAAATTTGTTTCGTCCCGAAACAACAGAAGAAAAATTAAAACATTTCATAAATTTATTTTTATTAATTATTATTTACAAACCTAACACCTATAGAATATGACAAAACATGCTCTAAAGCATGAAACATAAACAAAAGTAGCTATTCATCTTAAACTGCAAAATTAAATAATAAGAATATTCTGTTGTTGTTAAATAATATTTGTTCAAAAACAGTATAAATATGAGTGAATTACTTACACAATAAGGGTTTGCGATGATTATTAAATTTCTGTTACATATTAAATTGGTATTACAGAAAAAAAAGGGGTAGAAACATGCGTTAAAAGATACAATGTATAATCTAACTGAAAATAATTAATGAATGTATTAAATATATACCTTCGGTACTTTGGTTTCACAGCGTATCAATGTTTATTCTGTGGGTAAGTATAAGAGCTTAACTCCAACTTATTCTGATAAATGGTATCGAATGATACATTACGTCAAGTTGAATCCTGTTACTTACGGTAAACGGTCTTCGTATTATCGAAATGGTTGAAGAAGAAAAAAGCCACCTTCACAGGCAGCTTAATCGTTGGTCAAGTTAATGACTGAACCTAAAATAATTGAGACAGAGTTACTTTTTGATATTTATTTGTACGATTGTTCAGTTATATATACTGAGGTTCTCCATTAAATCCCATAAATACTACCCGAATACTGTCGGCATGAAATGTAACTTCCGAAAAGCCGGGTTTAGAGTTACTGAAAATTGACAGGTTGTTTGTTGAACTTGGGCGTGGCTCACCGCCAGTTCCGGTAACGATATAATTCAGCTTCTTTCCTTTTTCTCGTAAATGTTGGAAATCATAGTCGTGTCCACAAAAAATAAAACTGAGTATGGTTTTTTTAGGTAATTGTATTGAAATACCAATAAAAAAGAAACATGAAGAATCTATGACAACTTAATATCAAGAAATGATCACCTTATGATTGAAATTATCTGCTTTAAGCGTATATTCTCCAGTCTCAATGCCTTTCAGTGAAAGTCGTACATGGGATTGATTATTGATTGACGATTTCAGAATGCATTTTCCAGACATATTAAACAAAAAAAGAAAGCCTCTTTGAACTTTAGAAAACCGAATATTTAACATATTACTCACAGGGTTTGGGTAAATTTTCATATTTGTTATTCTTTAAATTGCGATGTAAAGATAAAGTTCTATAATTTAAATTGTGTTTCGAAGGCATTTCATTGTCGTGAATAAATTATTAAGAAAGGATTAGCATATAAAGTTGTATTTTATTAAAAGAATAAAATGCAGATTTTTTATGGATTATGCAGATATTTACTGATGGTATATATCAGACTGTACTACAAAAATTTAATGCGGCTCACAACAAAAAAAAGCTACCTTCACAGGCAACTTTTTTCAAATTTAAAAGAAATCGTTTATTATAAGGCGACAAGAATTTCGGAATTTTGAGGATACAGACGGGTGAGTTCGTACAGGAAAACCGAATTGGCTGTATGTACCCAATATCTGAACTCATTGGTTGTTTTATAATCTTTTGCAAATTGGAGCAATAAATCCAAATCAAAATTATCGGCACCCACACCCGCTTCAGAGCAAAGTGCATCAATCACATTACACTCCTGCTCAATGTGAGTTGGAACCATTAGAACCGGCTTTTGCAGATACATAGCTTCACAAACCGACTCGAAACCACCCGTAGTAGCGTAAGCTTTGCAGCCGGCCATATATTGAAGAAACAGTGTGTCGCTTAATCTGTGAAGTGTGAGATTCGGTACAGGTGATTCTTCAAGGGCAGCATTTTTTTTATCCCAGAAAAAATGTAAATGCTGTGTCAGATTCCATTTACACCAGGTTTCCAGTTCAGTAACAAATCCAGCATTCAGCAAGTATCCGTGTATATAGTTTCCTTTAGACGGTTTATACTGCAACACCTCATTACGGAGCAGTGGTGGTACGATACTTATTTTGCCGTAGTTGGGAAATGCTGTGGGACGGAATGAAAGTGCCAGAATTTTATGAGAGTTAATTGCAGTTAGTCGGGAGAAGAAGTTCAACAGGCGGAACTGGAATTGTTTATCACCAGTGTATTTGAATGCCGTTGTCAAAAAAAAATACTGATGAGCAACATTTATCATCGGGACTTTAGGAGCAAATACCCCATAAGTTATCCCACACAGTAACTCGTAGAAATTAATAACCACATCGGGCTTTTTATTTCTGATTGTCAAATAAATTCGGAATATACTATGAATATAAACCGGCAAAAATAACAAGTTATAGAGTATGCTTATCAGTAGTGGTGAGCCTTTACCCTTGGGTGTTGGTAAAAAATTAGGACTCTGAAAACGGATAATTTCCGTATTAATTTTCTGCGTGAAAAAGCCCGGCAGTCTTCTTTTTGGACTGCAACCCACCATTACCGCCACTACTTCGTGTCCATTCTGCTCAAGCATGGCTTTCATGCTGAGTGTTTGGGTAAAATGTCCTCGCCCCTCTCCCTGAACTACAAATAAGTATCTCATAGATATTAGAAAAATGGATTAAAGAAATTATTTGAGAAAGCTACTTTCAACCCTTTGGAAGATGCCGTTTGATTAAGCGTAATAACCTCCATTGTTTCCGGTTGGGCTGCAATGTGATTATTGTGCATATATACCTCCCAGGTGCCATCTTCGTGCTCCAGCAGTGCTGACATGGTTTCAACCCAATCACCCGAATTCAGATAATGAATACCATCAATCATTTTATCGGCCGGCTGGTGAATGTGTCCGCAAATAATTCCATCAGCATGTTTTACTTTGGCTAATGCCACCAGTTCATTTTCGTAATTAGACACATAGGAAACAGCTGATTTTACTTTCTGTTTGATGGCTTGTGAAAGAGAAAAATAGGGCAATCCTTTTTTAGCACGATAGATATTATACAATCGATTTACCCATAACAGAAAGGTGTAACCCACATCGCCCAACTTTGCCAGCCAAACCATATTAGAAGTAACATTATCGAAAATATCACCATGAACAATATAATAACGTTTGCCATTTCGTTGGTGGACATAATCTTTTTCTATAGAGATATTGGCAAATTCAAAGGGAGCTAAGTGATCAATAAAATCGTCGTGATTACCACGAATATAAATCACACGGGTATTGTGGTTTTCCATCATTTTCATGATGATTTTGAAAAAATCGGTATGTTCTTTTTTCCATTTTCCTTTTCCGCCCTTTTGCAAATGCCATCCATCTATAATGTCGCCATTCAGAATAAGTGTATTGCAATTTACGGT
>CAIQOG010000372.1 GCA_903873355.1 uncultured Bacteroidales bacterium | reverse complement strand
GACTTGGTTTTATCTATGTCGGTTTTGTAAGTCTGATTTTTTTTCCAGTAATCCTGCCACTTTTTCTCTATTTCTCCGAAATTGTACTCCATAACATATTGATAATTAGTAAGAAAACTTTTCTTAAATTGTATTTTTTGATTTTTTTAAAACATGCAAAATTAATCAATTTAGCCGAATAAATAATTGGTTTTTACGCTAATTATGAAAAACAATGTTTTTTAATACAGCTATGACAAAGCTGTTTGAAAAAAATGACTATTTTTGTGGGTTTAAACTTTAAATCTTGCATTAAATGTCAATTCAACCACATCAAATAGAATTCAAAGTTCCGGAACCGACTCTTAGAAGGTTGCCGTGGTATCTTGCTTATGCTCAGTTAGTTTTAAAAGAAGGTGAATTATATCTTTCGTCTACACAGATTGCAAAAAATATTGCCGTTGACGCATCAATGGTTGCAAAAGACTTGTCTTATGTGAATATAACAGGCAAAACCCGAGTTGGTTACGATGTAAAAGAACTGGTTGATATTCTCGAAGCCTTTTTAGGATTTACTAATTCACACAAGGCTTTTTTGTTTGGGGTAGGTAGTCTTGGCGGGGCGTTAATGCATGATAATGGTTTGGAACAGTTTGGACTGGAAATAGTTGCCGGATTCGATGTAAAATACGAATTATCAGGTACAAGCATTAATCATATTCCAATTCATCATATCGATCGTTTTGCTGATATTCAGAAAAAAACCGGTATCAATATTGGTGTGTTGACTGTTCCTGTTGATAAAGCACAAATGGTGTCTGAATTAATGATTGAAGGTGGAATTCAGGCTATCTGGAATTTTACACCCTATCGAATCAGAGTCCCTGAAAATGTAATTGTACAAAACACTTCTATATATGCCCATTTAGCAGTTATGTTCAACAGGTTGAATGCAATTAAAGAGGATGAAAAAAAGAGAATACTTAATCTGAAACAACCCAAATTAAAATGAAAATATTTGCCATTGGGCAGAATTATACTGAACACAATAAAGAATTGAACAGTACAAACCCTACTGAACCGGTGGTATTTATGAAGCCGGATACCGCTATTTTAAAAAACAACAAACCTTTCTTTATCCCGGATTTCTCTCAGGAATTACATTACGAAACTGAACTGATTATTAAGTTCAACAGAATTGGTAAAAACATTGATTCGAAGTTTTCATACCGATATTTTGCTGAAATTGGACTTGGAGTCGATTTCACAGCCAGAGATTTGCAACGCAAGTTAAAAGCTGAAGGTAAACCATGGGAAGTATGTAAAGCATTTGACAATTCGGCAGTTATCGGGAATTTCATGTCAACTGATTTACTGGGAGATGTTCAAAATATCGAATTTCACCTCGATATCAATGGAAAAACAGTTCAAAAAGGCTGTTCAAAAGATATGATATTTCCTGTGAATGAACTTGTTTCCTATGTTAGTCGTTTCTTTACGATAAAGATTGGTGATATCCTTTTCACCGGTACACCTGTCGGAGTTGGTCCGGTTTCAATTGGCGATCATTTAGAGGGTTATATTTTTGAAAATAAAATGTTTGATTTTTATGTTAAGTAATTCTGTTATTAAAGCTTTATTGCAATAATACAACACATTATACGTTACTTTTATGGCTGTTTTATTAATTAAGGAAATACATTTTTTAAATGAAAGTCAAATTTAATTTTCTCCTATATCTTTCTTTGTTTCTTACTTTGTTTGTAACAGCTATGTCTGCTAATAATCAGCAGTTAACACAATGCATTATCGAATGGCAAGGTGTTGAGAAGATTACGTTGGATTCCACATCTATTAATATAATAAGTTTTCGTGCTGCTCAATATCCGTATGAAAACAAATTACCATACTTCAACAAACGTATAATCACTGACCTTCATAAGGTTTATTCAGCCAAAGTCACAAATACAATTTACATACCTGTTACAGAGGCAGAAAAACTGATTATTGGAGATGTGAAATTTAGCTCAGAGCCGGAAGTTAGCCTGAATTCGTTACAAAGTCGTGGCAATAGTTATCTGGATGTTAATGTTTTGCCTTTTGTAACCAGAGGAGGGAAAATTTTAAAGTTGCAATCGTTTGATTTGCAAATTAATACTGAAGATGCACCACAGAAAGTTTCATCAATAAATAACCGGACTTATGTTGAAAATTCTGTTTTGGCACAAGGCAAATTTGTGAAAATAAGAATAGTCAACAGCGGAATTTACAAACTGACAAATGAAGATTTGACTTCGATGGGCGTTAATCCGTCGAATGTGCGGGTTTTTGGTTATGGAGGTAATGTGCTGGATCAAAGTTTTACATCTGCTAAGATTGATGATTTACCTGAGTTAGCAATATATAATTCAGGCAGTTATATCTTGTTTTACGCACAGGGAATTAATAAATGGATTTACGATAACTCTAAATCCATGTTTACTCATACAATTAACAGCTATTCAAAATACGGCTATTATTTTATTACTTCCGATGCAGGTGTTGGGAAGACCATTTCACCTAAAACAATAACTCCACCAACAGATGCAACTATAAATCAGGTAGATCAATTTGTTGATTATCAGGTGTGGGAAAAAGAAAATCAAAACCTTATCAGTTCCGGTAAAGAATTCTATGGCGAAACGTTTAATGATATACTTTCGTACTATTTTATTTTTAATTTCCCTAACCCGGTTTTAACGAATTCGACAATTGCCCGACTGGATGTTGCAGCATCATCATCTACGGCGTCTAATTTCACGCTTTCTTTAAACGGAACTCAATCAAAAACTCTTTCCGTTGCTGCCAAAACTCAAGGCGACAATTACGAACAAGCCAAAGCATCATCAGGTGTTTTTTCGTTTACACCACAGGACACTCCTGCTTTTAATTTCAATATTTCCTATGCTAAAGCCGGCTCTACTTCAGTTGGATATTTGAATTACCTGGAATTGAATGTTCGTAGAAAGCTTATTATGAATGGTTCAGCAATGCAGTTTCAAAATGTTGATAATTTAGGATTGGGTGGTTATAATCAGTATTTGTTGAGCAATGTAAATTCGAATATTCAGATTTGGGATATTACTGATCCTCAGAATATAAACAGTATTACAACTACACTATCCCATGACACATTATCGTTTAAAGATTCAGGGAATGAATCTAAAAGTTATATTGCCATTAATCCTTCTGCAGCCGGTGATTTTCCAAAACCTGAGATTGTAGGGGCTATCGATAATCAGAATTTGCATGCTATCAAACAGTCTGATTTAGTGATAATAACAAATCCTAATTTCCTGACTCAGGCTCAAACACTGGCTCAGGCACATCGCGACAAAGACAATCTAACTGTTTCTGTAGTTACAACCGAACAGGTTTACAATGAATTTTCATCAGGAACTCCCGATGCAACGGCATATCGATGGGTAATGAAAATGCTTTATGATAGAAATTGGGATAATAAGGTGAATTTACCAAAATATTTATTGCTTTTCGGAAGAGGAACATTTGACAATAGAAAAATATTGAGCAATTCGGGTGATAATTTGG
>CAIQOG010000371.1 GCA_903873355.1 uncultured Bacteroidales bacterium | reverse complement strand
GAAAATGGAAAAATAAAGAATCATTCGGCCGGGCATATCAGCAATGAAGAAGCCACTGAACTGATTCTTTTTTTGCAGAAGGAACTTGGAACTGAAGTGATTAACTTTTTTTCCGGAGTTTCGTACCGCCATTTGTTGAAGATAAAAGGCGGAATAAAACAGTTGAGTTGTACACCACCACACGATGTTCCCGGAACACCTTTTGCTGATGTGATGATAGAAGCGGAAACTGCTGAGGCTACGGAAACTGCTGATTTGCTGAATAATCTGATACTTCGATCGCAGGAGTTGCTCGAAAATCATCCGGTAAATTTGAAACGGACTGCTGAGGGGAAAGACAAAGCCAACAGTATTTGGCCATGGTCGCCGGGCTACAAACCTGCCATGAAAACCATGCAGGAACTTTATGGATTGAATAGCGGTTCGGTGATATCGGCTGTAGATTTAATTCGGGGAATAGGCGTTTATGCCGGATTGAAAGTTATTTATGTGGATGGTGCTACCGGACTTTACAATACCAATTACGAAGGAAAAGCGCAGGCAGCTATCGATGCGCTTCGTACTGACGATTTCGTGTATCTGCATATCGAAGCCAGCGACGAAGCCGGTCATGAAGGTGATGTGGATTTGAAAATAAAAACCATCGAATACCTGGATTCACGGGTTGTAAAACCAATTTTCGATGAAATTTCCATCTGGGATGAACCAGTTACAATCGCAATTTTACCCGATCATCCAACACCTTGTGTTTATAAAACACATACTTGTTCACCGGTTCCGTTTGTCATTTACAGTCCGGGTGAAAAGCCTGATGATGTAACGGTTTATGATGAATTTGCGGCGGAAAAAGGAAGTTATGGATTGCTGAAAGGCATGGATTTTATGAAAACGTTGATTCAATGAAATATTACAGTACCAACAAAAAAGTGAGTGGCGTAAGCTTGCAGGACGCCGTAGTAAAGGGATTAGCCGAAGATAAAGGCTTGTTTATGCCCGATTTGATTAAAAAACTGCCTCAGTCGTTTTTTGATACGATTGAAACTCTTTCGTTTCAGGAAATGGCGTATGTTGTGGCAGATGCTTTTTTCGGCGAAGATGTGGAAGCTGAAGCATTGAAGAAAATAGTGTATGAAACACTGAATTTCGATGTGCCGTTGGTGCATGTAAACGATAATATTTACAGTCTGGAATTATATCACGGACCAACGCTCGCTTTCAAAGATGTTGGTGGTCGGTTTATGTCACGCTTGCTGGGCTATTTTATTCAAAGACAAAGCGATACGAAAGTAAATGTGCTGGTTGCTACTTCGGGCGATACCGGAAGTGCGGTGGCTAATGGTTTTCTGGGTGTGGAAGGTATTCATGTGTATGTGCTTTATCCGAAAGGACTGGTAAGTCCGATTCAGGAATGCCAGTTTACCACGCTTGGACAAAATATCACAGCGTTGGAAGTAGATGGCACTTTTGATGATTGTCAGGCGTTGGTAAAATCGGCATTTATGGACCAAGAACTGAATTCGATTCTGAAACTGACTTCGGCTAATTCCATTAATGTGGCCCGTTTTCTGCCCCAATCTTTCTATTATTTCTATGCTTATGCTCAGTTGAAAAAGCTGGGTAAGGCTGATAATGTGGTGATGTGCGTGCCTAGTGGTAATTTTGGAAATATCACTGCCGGATTGTTTGGCAAACGCATGGGATTACCATTAAAACGCTTTATTGCTGCCAATAACCGTAACGATATTTTCCTTCAATACCTGCAAACCGGTGTTTACACGCCACGACCTTCTGTTTCAACCATTGCCAATGCTATGGATGTGGGTGATCCGAGCAATTTTGCCCGTGTGCTGGATTTATATGGCGGTTCTCACGAAGCTATTTCAGTAGAAATAAGCGGTGTAAGTTACACCGACGAACAAATCTCCGAAACACTGAAAACCTGCAAAAAGGAGACCGGCTATTTGCTTGATCCACATGGAGCAGTTGGTTACAGAGCTTTGCAGGAAGATTTGAAACCAAACGAAATTGGTGTATTCCTCGAAACTGCCCATCCGGCTAAATTCCTCGAAACCGTGGAAAATATCATTGCTGAAAAAGTAGAAATTCCTCAGAAATTGCAGGAATTTATGAAAGGCGAAAAGAAAAGTATATCTTTGCCTAAGGACTTTTCATCGTTTAAAAATTTCCTAAAAATACAAGCAACCTGACAATCTGATTTTGGTATGAGTAAAAAAGTTTTTGTAAGCGGATGCTATGATATGTTACATAGCGGACACGTGGCATTCTTCGAAGATGCTGCACAATACGGTGATTTATATGTTGGTATAGGTTCTGATAAAACCATCAACGACTTGAAAGCACGCAAAACGATTAACTCTGATGCCGAACGATTGTACATGGTCAAATCCCTCAAAGTAGTTAAGGATGCATGGATAAATCAGGGTGGTGGTTTGCTCGATTTTTTGGAAGAACTGGAAACATTGAAGCCGGATATCTTCTTTGTAAATGCTGATGGTCATACTGCAGCTAAGGAAGCTTTGTGTAAGGAAATGGGCATTGAATATGTGGTAAGTAAACGTATTCCACATGCCAATTTACCGGCTCGTTCCACCACTGCATTGCGTCAGGAATGTCGCATACCATACAGATTAGATTTAGCTGGAGGATGGCTTGATCAACCTTATGTAAGCAAATATGCCAGCGGTTCGGTGATAACGATTTGTATTGAACCGGATTTTGAATTCAATGACCGAAGCGGAATGTCAACCAGCAGTCGTCGTAAAGCCATTGAACTGTGGCAAACCGACATACCTGATGGTGACAAGGAAAAATTGGCCAAAACACTTTTCTGTTTTGAAAATCCTCCCGGAACAAAATATGTGAGCGGTTCGCAGGATTCATTGGGAATTACCATGCCTGGATTGAATAAGTATTTCTACGATGGTGGTTACTGGCCGGAAGATATACAAAGCATTCTG
>CAIQOG010000370.1 GCA_903873355.1 uncultured Bacteroidales bacterium | reverse complement strand
ACCGTTTCGGCCATCAGTTCGGTATTTCCGTACATCGAACCATAAATAATAACCACACCATCTTCGCCATGATAGCGGCTGAACTGGTCGTACATATCCACCACTTCGGTAATGTATTTTTTCCAAACCGGACCATGCGTGCTGCAAATATACTTAAATTCCAATGGAGTAAGTTTTTTCAGGGCTTTTTGAATCGGGGCACCATACTTACCAACTACATTGGCATAATAACGAGCCACTTCATCCCAATACTTATTAATATCCATTTTTTCGTCTATCACCGCACCATCAAGTGTACCAAAACAACCAAAAGCATCACCCGAAAACAGTACCATTTCAGTTGTGTCGTAAGTCATCATCGTTTCAGGCCAGTGAACCATCGGAGTGAGATGAAATTGCAGTTTGTGCTTACCAAGCGAAAGAATTTCTGCATCTTTTATTTCGAGCGTTTTGTCAGTCACACCATAATAACCTTCCACCATGCTCAGTGTTTTGGCATTCCCCAAGATTACCATATCGGGATAATATTTTCGTATTGAGCGGATTGAACCTGAATGATCGGGTTCCATGTGATTGATAATCAGATAATCAAGAGGCTTTCCCTGTAATTGTGATTGAATTTTATCAATAAACACATCGCCAAACTGAACTTCAACCGTATCAATCAACGCTGTTTTTTCATCCACAATCAGATAGGAATTATACGAAACTCCGTTGGGTAACGAAATCATATTTTCAAACTTATGCTTCTGTCTGTCGTTCACTCCGACATAAAAAATATCGGGTGCAATTTGCTGATTTCTAAACATATACTTATTCTTTTATTATACCTGAAATTACCTTGTTTCTTTAGTTTCTAATCGGGTACAAAGATACAAAAATTATGGAAATTTTTCAGTAATAAATGTAGATTCATATTTATTATAACTGAATAGATTAGCTCTATAACAGGTTAGCATTTTAAAAATACTTCGGTTTATTTCCACTAATAAATCAAAGTTTTTCCTTATTTTTGTGTCCCTCAATAAAACCAATTAACCAGTCAACCAATTAACCAGTCAACCAGTCAACCAATTAACCAGTCAACTAATTAACCATTCAACCAATTAACCAGTCAACCAATCAACCAGTCAACCAATTAACCAATCAACCAACCAATTGACCAAAGTACTTTTCATATCACAGTGGTATCCGCACCGTTACGACCCCATGTTCGGGTTGTTTGTGCAGAAGCATGCCGAGGCAGTTGCATTGTATGCCAATGTAGCCGTACTCTATGTGCATCCCGACCCATCGATAAAGAAAAGAGAAATACAGGTAACATCCGAAAAAGGTTTTCAGGAAATAAGGGTTTATTACCCGGCTGCCGGAAACTCATTATTAGCAGGCATTCGCAAGCAAATTGAATACATAGCAGCATACCGTAAAGGTTTTGATTTCCTGTATGAATCGTGGGGAATGCCCGAAATTATTCAGGCCAGTATATTTACACGCACAGCCCTGGTTGCAGCTTTTTTAAAATGGAAATACAAAATCCCCTATACGGTTATTGAACACTGGACACGTTACTTCCGCGAAAAAACTTTCCGGAACGGCATTCACCAACGACTATCGGTACTGGCTGCTAAACGTGCCGATGCCATTATGCCGGTAACAAAACACTTGCAGAAATGCATGGAACAGCACGGAATGAAGAACGATAACTATCAAATTATCAACAATGTAGTGGATAATATATTCTTCCAACCCCTGGCAAAACCATCATCAAAAAAGATAAGGATACTGAATGTGACCTGTTTTGACGACGCACAGAAAAATCTGAGTGGCTTGCTTAATGT
>CAIQOG010000369.1 GCA_903873355.1 uncultured Bacteroidales bacterium | reverse complement strand
GGCTTATAAACTGCGAGCTGCTCAGGCAGATACCATTGCGGGTTTAATTGCCAAATCGCCTTATAAAGTTATTGTTTGTGGGGATTTTAATGATGTTCCGGGTTCGTATACTTACACTAAAATGAAAGGAAATCTCAAAGATGCATTTGCAGAGACCGGATTCGGATTCGGTTGGACTTTCAAAGAACCTTTCTACGGATTCAGAATTGATTATGTTCTTTACGATCCTGAAACGTTTACCCCGGTCAGTTATCAGATAGATAAAGTAAACTATTCAGATCATTATCCGGTAACTTGTCATTTGAAAATCAATAAATTATAATTCAAAATATAAATTTTTAAAAATTAAAACTATGAGCGTGCCGGCTAATTTGAAGTACACGAAAGAACACGAATGGATTCGTGTAGAAGGAAATGAAGCACTTGTGGGAATTACAGATTTTGCACAAAGTGAATTGGGTGAGATTGTTTTTGTTGAAATTGAAACTGTTGGAGAATCACTTTCGGAAGGTGAAGTTTTTGGAACAATTGAGGCGGTAAAAACTGTTTCGGATTTATACTTGCCCGTTGATGGTAAAATACTGGAAACCAATGAAATGCTGGCAGATTCGCCGGAACTTGTAAATGAAGATGCTTACGGCAAAGGCTGGTTGGTAAAAATAGAAATTTCAGATGTAACCCAACTTGATTCATTGCTCTCAGCTACCGATTATGAAGCATTAATTGGTGGATGATTCTGGTTTGATTGTATTTTCAAACCAATCAACTAATAACCTAATTCACTCAATAAACCAGACCTAAATGAAACCAAAAGTAAGTATAATCATGGGCAGCACGTCCGATTTACCCGTAATGGAAAAATCTGCTGCATTGCTTGATGAATTTGAGATTCCTTTTGAAATTAATGCACTTTCGGCACACCGAACACCACGTGAAGTGGAAATATTTGCTTCAAACGCACGCGAAAACGGTATAGAAGTAATTATTGCAGCTGCCGGTATGGCTGCTCATTTGCCGGGTGTAATTGCCTCTATGACTACAATTCCGGTGATTGGTGTTCCTATCAATGCATCTCTTGACGGAATGGATGCGCTGCTTGCCATTGTTCAAATGCCTCCTGGAATTCCGGTTGCAACGGTTGGAATTAACGGAGCATTGAATGCCGGAATTCTGGCGGTACAAATGCTGGCAGTAGGAGATAAAAATTTACAGGTAAAACTTGCCTCATACAAAGAAAATCTGAAAAAGAAAATTGTAGAAGCCAACGAACAGTTATCAAAAGTCAGCTACAAGTTTAAAACAAACTAACCGAATTTTATCTATATGTAACGGATTCTGTTTACGGACAGAATCCGTTTCTTGTAATAATTTATTTCGCAATTATAAATATCTCTGATGCAGAAAAAAGAGCTTTCATTATTTATTAAACAAGCCGCTGCCGAAGTTGGCTTTGATGCCTGTGGAATAACGAAGGCTGAAGAACTCACCGAAGATGCTGCATATTTAAAACAATGGTTGGAAGATGGGAATAATGGTGATATGCATTTTCTGGAACGGAATTTTGAAAAACGAACTGACCCACGCAAACTGACTCCGGGTTGCAAATCGGTGGTTGTAGTTTTGCTGAATTATTTCCCCGATAAACTTCAAAATCCAACAGCTCCGCAAGTTGCCAAATATGCTTATTCTTCTGTTGATTATCACTATGTTATAAAGGAAAAGCTCAAAAAACTTGAGCAGCAAATTACTGAAAATTATGGTGCGGAGATGGTTTCACCCGATTATCAACATTCATTTGTGGATTCAGCGCCTGTTCTCGAGCGTCGTTGGGCACAGCGAGCCGGATTGGGGTGGATTGGCAGGAACAAAATGCTGATTCATGAAGGGTTGGGTTCTTTTGTTTTTATAGGAGTATTATTGATTAATGAAGAAGCCGAATATGATAATCCAACCCGTAATCGTTGTGGAAGCTGTTCCCGCTGTATCGATTCTTGTCCTACTAAAGCATTGACTGACAGAGGAATAAATGCAACACGCTGCATATCGTACCTGACTATTGAATCTAAACACGAAATTGAAAAGGAGTATCATTCAAAGCTTTCAAACTGTGTGTTGGGTTGCGATATATGTGCCGATGTTTGTCCGTGGAATAAAAAATGGTCGAAACCACACATGCATAAAGAATTAGCCGCTGACTACTTACAAAATAATGAAAATTCGTTTCTCGATTGGAATTCAGACGACTGGTCGGAACTATCGGAAGAAAAATTTAATTTGGAGTTCAAAAAATCAGCTTTAAAAAGAGCAGGTTTTAAACGAATAAAAGAAGTTACCCGCATTTTAAACTCACAAAACTAACAACCATATTATTGCGTTAAATAACTTCGTCAAAATCCCCGATTCTAACCACTTTACGAAATTTTAATGAACTATTTTTGCAAATATTTTGAAGAAACACTTGTTTTTCACAATTGATGCATTATATTTGCAGTCTAATCATTCCATTAATCCTTAAAATTTAAAAACGCCTATTGCCGAGAATTACTTTAAACACTTAAATTAAAAGTAATGAAAACTCTGAATCAATTAACCGATGACGAATTGGTGAAATTGTATGAGAAAGGTAATAATCAAGCGTTTGAAATTTTATTATTGCGCTACAAATCAAAAGTTTACACTTACATCTATTTGATTGTACGCAGTCGGGAACTCGCCGAAGATATATTTCAGGACACCTTTATCAAAGCCATTTCAACCATTCAACAGGGACGATACACCGAATCCGGAAAATTTTTGGCGTGGATAAACCGTATTGCCCACAATTTGATTATTGATCACTTCCGTCGTGTAAAAAACGAGAATACTTTTTCGGCTGATGCAGTTGATTATGATATAGTTAACAATGCCAAGCTGTCTGAAAAAAGTATTGAGGAAACTCTTTCGAATGAGCAGGTGCTTGCCGATGTGGTGCATCTGATTGATTTGCTGCCACCTTCGCAACAGAAGGTAATCCGTATGCGCTATTTCGAAGATTTGAGCTTCAAAGAAATAGCCGAAAAAACCGATGTGAGCATCAATACGGCATTGGGACGTATGCGATATGCACTGCTGAATATGCGTCGAATTGCTCAGGAAAAAGATGTTTATCTGGAAATTAAGTAATGAATTTTCAATGAAAAAATTTCCAATTTCCAATTAAGATATAATCAATGAAATAATTGGAAATTGGGAATTGAAAAATTATTTCATTGATTATATACTATTTTGCAATCAGCTACGTTTTAGATATATATTAAAAATCTGAAACGTGCCTATGCAAAAATTTTCTACTCTATCAAACAAAACTGATTTATTTCAAACAAAACGTCCGGAAAGCGCTCCGGAACTGCAACCCAAACAAGAAACACTGAACCGAATTTTACAATTCGCAGCGACCTATAGGGTGCAAAAAACATCAGATAATCAGTACGTTGAATTGTTTTTGAATTAAAAAAAGACTTCCGAAATATCGGAAGTCTTTTTTTGTTAAATATTTCGAATAAATTACAATTTTGAGTGAGTGTATTGGATTAGTTGATTTGCTTATTTCTTTTTTATTATTGCTTTGATGAAAGCCATTTGGTCAATTCTCATATTATCTTGGTCTTCTCCATATAATACTATTAAAGAGGAAATGTATAGTTTGTCATT
>CAIQOG010000368.1 GCA_903873355.1 uncultured Bacteroidales bacterium | reverse complement strand
TTGCTGCCCGTAATGAAGTCCTGTAGCAGCCATATGTACCGAAATGTACTCTGAATTGCTGACCTCTAGCCCCCCCCCATTCTCCATCGCGGTAATATGCACGGACATTATAATCTGTTTTCTGGTATCCAAAGGGCAGACTTCCCCATTCAACTTGATTCATATATTTTTATTTGTATGTTAAAATACTGTATGCCAACCAAATAAATACAACAACAATCCTATTTTCAGTGTTTTACTTACTATGGCGAAGTTAGAAAATAAAAAGGCAACATAATAAAATTTGGAAAAATAATCTTTATTCCGAATCATGCAGATAAACACCTTTTAAAAATGAGCTATTACCTGTTTTTTTATTGACAATTTACGGATTCATTTTACAAAGTACAATTCACTTTAAATATTTAAATATTGTCATGGACAGGCTAAAAACAATCGCTAACTTTAAACTGAATGACAATAATTTGAAAGTGTCAATTTGACAGTCATTTCCGGATGGCACATGCTTTGATTACCTCGCTCATGAAAAACAAAAAAAATAATATACTATGCAAACCGGAAAGATCAACGTACAGACTGAGAACATTTTCCCCATCATTAAAAAATTCCTTTATTCAGATCATGAAATATTCCTCAGGGAACTTATCGCAAATGCAGTAGACGCATCAACTAAACTAAAAACACTCTCTTCACTCGATAAAGTAAAAGACGAACTTGGCGACCTGACTATTGAAGTTATCATCGACAAGGAAAACAAGACCCTTACCATCAAGGATCGTGGCATAGGAATGACAGCTGAAGAAATTGACAAATATATCAATCAGATCGCTTTTTCGGGAGCTGAGGAATTTGTGAAAAAATTCAAAAATAAAACTGAAGTTGAACAAGGAGGGTTGATAGGCCATTTCGGGCTTGGATTTTACTCATCCTTTATGGTTTCGGATAAGGTTGAAATCAAGACAAAAACTTTTAAAAAAGGCGCCGGAACAAAAGCTGTTCGTTGGGAATGTGACGGTTCGCCTGAATATACTATCGAAGAAACTGAAAAATCAGATCGCGGAACCGAAATCGTACTTTATATCAATGAAGAATCGAACGAATTCCTCGAAGAGCACCGCATACTGGGCCTTTTAAATAAATACTGTAAATTTCTGCCTGTCCCGATCCGTTTTGGCAACGAAAAATCATGGGAAAAATCAGAAACAGAAAAAGACGAAAAGGGTGAACCAAAAGAGATTGAGGTCGAAAAGCCTCGTATCATCAACAACTCAAATCCCTTATGGAAACAAAAACCCACCGAACTGAAGGATGAAGATTATAAAAGCTTCTACCACGAGTTATATCCTGCCACTTTTGAGGATCCCCTGTTCAATATTCATCTGAATGTCGACTACCCGTTTAATCTTACCGGAGTATTATTTTTCCCTAAAGTGAAGAAAAACTTCGAAATGCAGCGTGATAAAATCCAACTCTATTGCAACCAGGTATTTGTCACTGATTCAGTTGAAGGTATTGTACCCGATTTCCTGACCTTGCTACATGGCGTGATTGACTCCCCTGATATTCCGCTTAACGTTTCGCGCAGTTACCTGCAAAGCGATTCGAATGTGAAGAAGATTTCCGGCCATATCATGAAAAAGGTAGCCGATAAGCTGGAAGAACTTTTTAAGAATAACCGCGAAGAATTCGAAAAAAAGTGGGACGATATCAAGGTATTTATTGAATATGGTATTGTTTCGGAAACTAAATTTTTCGACCGTGCAGAGAAGTTCTGCCTGCTGAAGAATTCGGATGATAAGTATTTTACTTTTGAAGAATACAAGAACCTGATTAAAGAAAATCAGACCGATAAGGACGGCAACCTGGTGTTTATTTACACTTCCAATCC
>CAIQOG010000367.1 GCA_903873355.1 uncultured Bacteroidales bacterium | reverse complement strand
GTTCGAATCTCATGACTCATATTTGCCAAAAACTCCGATTTTGCTTTGTTAGCTTTATTTGCAGCATCAACGGCTATAATAAGATCCTGCTCAACTTTCTTTTTCTCCGAAATATCAGTCCAGGTTGCAAATAAAACAGGTTCGTTATCGAGTTTCATTTTTTTGAGAGAAACAATTGCCCAGAATTCTGATCCATCCCTGCGTTGCATGATCCATTCGAATGTGACATTTCCTAAATACAATGCCAAATCTTTTCTTTGGTTTCCTTCTTCTTTTGACGGTTTGCCATCAGGTTGAAGTTGTGGAAAAAAATCATAGGGTGATCTTCCGATAATATCAAAGCGTGAACAACCGAGACTTTTTTCAGAAGTATGATTACAATCAATAATTATTGAATTTTTCATAATCACATAAGAATCAGGAGAATCACTGAACATAATATGATATCTTGCCTCACTTTCTTTGAGCATTTTACCTCTTTGAATAGATGTCAGAAATGAGATTAAGCCAAGTGAAAATGCAATAATAAATGCTATGGGAAAAGATGCGCGATTAGCTAATTGCCAATACCAGTTATCTGCCTTGAAATCAATAGCAAAAATTGCTATCACTTTTCCGGTTTTTGAATCTAAAACCGGAGCACATCCAGTTGTGAAATCCCCCCAACTATCGGCCGATGGACCTTCAACAAGAGGGATTCCTTTTTTCATAACTATTTTAAATTCTTTTGGAGCTTCATCGTAGGAACTTCCGGGTGGTGAGCATTCTTTTGAACCATCAGGTTTGTCATCAACATAAAAAAATACCTTTCCATTCGGTTTTACACCCATCAAATAAATAAAATGAAAATCATCATCTGCTGTCAACATATTTGAAAATTGTCGTTTAAGACTTTTATAATCCTGTGATTGCAAGTCTGCAGCGGTTGCTGTCAGACTTTTAATCTGATTAACATCCAGTGAGTTAGCCCCAAAAACGGTTTGGGAAAGTAGTTCGTTACGCATATAATTTTCAGACCGCTTAACAGCATACCATGAAAAAAGTAACATCGCAGTAAGAATTACTGAAACGATGACGGAATGTCTTATATTATTGATTTTCATAATATATTTTTTTGTATGTAAGAACTATTTATTTGCGGAATTTATTACTTTTTCTCCATTTCTAAATCCACTCTTCCAAGATATAACCCACTTTTTCCCATTTGTGCTATCACAATGGGTTTGCCGGCGGCATTTTTTTCGGTTGTATTGGTTATCATACTGTGCGAGTGACCACCAATTATTACATCGATATAACGGGTTTTATGCGCTATTTCAAAGTCATTTACATCCAATTTTGTAGTGTCCGCACCGAGATGCGACAAACAGATAATCACATCACACTTTTCTTTCTTTTTCAGCAATGCGGAAATTTCATTTGCCTTTTCCACCGGATCATCATATTTCATTCCTTTGTAGTTTTTCTCAAAAATGAGGCTTTTCGGATTCACGTTCAGTGCCATAATTCCTATTCTCAAGCCGTCTTTAATCAACACTATGTAGGGTTTAATCAGACCGTTGAGTGCAGTTTTCTCCAACCGGTAATTTGAACTCACAAGCGGATAAGACACCTTTTTCAGAATTACCGAAAGTGTATCAATTCCATTGTCAAATTCATGATTTCCGAGCGTTCCGGCATCGTATTTCATGCGGTTCATGGCGTCAACTTCCACCCTGCCGTTG
>CAIQOG010000366.1 GCA_903873355.1 uncultured Bacteroidales bacterium | reverse complement strand
GTAGTTTTATCTAACTTCAGCACATGAGTATATTCTTCACCTTTTAATCCCTTAACTGAGATTGTTTGTACATATGCTTTTGTCAAATCATATCCATTGGCCGAGAAAGTAGGGAATGAACCCAGTGTTAATGAATTTGGATAAACTGTACCCCAGCTGTCATCCGCAAAATTTGGATTAATTTGTTTTAAAGTATCTGCCATTGTTTTAACAATACCGGAAGGTGATGAAGGGTCAGAATTAAGATATGTGACGCCATCGCCCACTGCTACTACTTTATAGGTATAGGTTGTACCCATAGCAAGTCCGGAAATTGCAATATTTGAAGTGGTCTGACCGGTAACATTGGTTGTCTTTACCAGACTGGTAGTTAAGTATGTCATTACTTCATAACCGGTCGCATTAGCTGTCGGAGTCCAATTGGCTGTGAAACCGGATTTAGTAATATTACTACCAATCGAAACAATTGGGGCAGGAAGTCCAAGAGTTGTAAAATCGGGAGATGATGAAGATTCGAAGGAAATATCATAATTCATAGCATCGCCTAATGCAGCAACTTTGAAAGTATATGTTGTTGCCGTTTGAAGGCCTGTAATCGCCAAACTTGTGGTAGCTTGTCCGTTAGCTTTGGTTGTGCTTACTAACGTCGTACCCTGATATACAGCTACGTTATAACCAATTGCATTTGGAACTGTTGACCAGTTGGCCGTAAAACCATTTGTTCCAATATTACTTGCAGAACCAACAACCGGAGTATCTAATTTAGGTAATACAGGGTAGTAACTTGTATTTCCGGCAATTAAAGCATCTCCACAAACAAATGAAGATTTATTGGTTAATGAAAAATCAAGTGTTGTTGCATTTGTAAATGCCGGTACGGTAGCAGCTGCAAAGGTATTTGTTGCTCCGGTCGGGACAGTTGTCAGACCTGCCAGATAGCAGTAATCAACAGTTCCGGTTGGTAAAGTAGTAGGTACTGTTACAAAAATGCTATTCTTAATAGTTATCGCTCCATTTGTACTACCGGTAGTTCTTACAACTCCATTTGTAACTGTAGCATCTCCAACTTTATAAAATGTACAATGGTCAATAGTTGTTGTTCCGGTGTTAGCAGCACTGTTGTAAATCACGTTATGTCTTGATGAAAGAGTTGTGGAATTGCAGAAAGTGTTGTTTTTCAGATTTATAGTTGTTGCACTGGCGCCGTTAATATATAATATTCTACCGCTACAAGTATTAAAATTGGAACTCTGAATATCCAGTACCTGTGTTGAAGAAACACCATTCATGCGTATTACTCCATTTCCGGACGCATTTTTGAAATCGTGGAAATAACAATGAGTGATATAAATTTTTGTGTTAGTTACTCCGGTATTCGAATCATAAATTGCTAATGGTTGTCCTGTTCCACCGGTATTTATTCCATCAAATTCCAATCCATCAAATTTGAGTGTTAATCCTAAAGAAGCTGTATTAAAGATATTTGCAGTTGAACCTGTTGTTGTGCTATTCAGCTTAACAATTGGTTTTGCAGCAAGTCCTGAAGCAGCTTTAATAGTGGTGTTTCTAATCAGTGTATTGTTGTTAGATGCTGTTGTAACAAAAGTGTAAGCTCCTCCTGAAGTTGTCAACTCATAAATATCGGCAGCACCACCTTTTAGGTCTGCATTCAATGTTGCAACATCAACATCTGCATATTGCAAAGTAAAAGTTCCTGTTGAAGTTGCAGTTATAAATGATGCAGAATTTGCAGAAGCAACAGAACTTGCATAAATAGTTCCATCGCCAATTGCAGTCACGGTGTAAGTGTATGTTGTTCCGGGTGACAACATAGCTGCAATTGCAAGTGTAGCAGAAGTTGCACCGGTTACTGTTTTTGGAGAGCCGGTAACTAAAGCCCCAAGGCCATCATATACATTTACTGAATAGCTAGCAGCATTTGCCACAGCTGTCCAGTTGGCAGTGAAACCGGTCAGTGTTAATCGGCTTGCTGTTCCAACTGCAGGCGTAGTCAACAGTGTTAGAGTTGTTATTGCCGCTGAAGGAGTTGATTCGGCTGAATTTGTATAAATAGTTCCATCCCCAACAGCGATTACAGTATAAGTATAAGCTGCTCCCTGAGATAATCCTGTAATCACAGAAGTTGCAGTTGTAGCTCCGGCAACCGGCACTGAAACAGCTAAAGCAGGACTGCTGTCATACACATTTACAATGTAACTTGAAGCATTGGCAACCGCTGTCCAGTTAGCAGTAAATCCTACTGTTGTTGGTAAAGTAGCAGTGCCTACAGCAGGAGCTGTCAACTGTGTTTGCGCAGAAACATTTGCAGTAATTGCAAATAATAAAATTGCAAATAATAATGTAATTTTTTTCATCAGAATATTAATTTGAGGGTTATTTTTTTATATCTGTAAGTTGAACATTAGTATACTTATAAATTGGTCGAAAAAAAGCAATCTTTAGGACTAACTTATATAAACTCTATTATTTTACAGGTTGTTTTTTATTTTTTTGAGAAAGAATAAATTTCAATATCCCATATATTTATAGCCGAAGTTGAGTTTGGAACTATTCTCACAACGGTTGGATTCGCTAAAGAAAGATTAAATGTAAATTCTTTTGTAACCGCTTTTTCACATGGAGTTACAGTATTGGCAACATCTTCAAAATTTTTTCCATCGATAGATGCCTGAATTTTAAATTCTTTCTGATCCGTTCCGGCACTGGCTTTTATAATTACTTTACCAACGCTCGGCAATAGTGGTAATTGCAGGTAGTTTTTAGTTCCTTTTATTATTACTCTCCCGTTTGTTGGTTTACCATTCCCATCGGCACGTCCGGGAGTTCCAATTGATTGTTCAGGTTGAACTACCAACTCGTTGGACGTAAATGTTCCCTGTGTTTTACCATCTGCAAGTTTTTTTGCAAAGCTATATTCAACACCGGTTGCCGATTTACTGGGTGGAACGGGTGCAATACCAGCTTCCTTCCAATCCTGAAAATTCTCCTGTAATAACAGAACTTGTGTATTTGCAAATGATGCAATTAAAATGGAAAATAGCAATAAAGTTATTCTCATAATATTTAATTTTTGGTTTTAGATTGAGAATTAGTCAAAGATTGAAAGTTGGTCAGACATTTCTGTCTGGCCAACTTTAATTGATTGTATATTAACGATTTATTGCTTATTGAATAAGCATTTTTCTGGTTAATATTTCGCCACTATTTGTTTTGAGTCGAACAATATATACTCCGGCTGCTAAATTTGTGAGTCGTCGGTTTTCAATTGCTTCCTTGTAAATCAAAATACCTTGCAGGTTGTAAATGCTTAGTGTTCCTGGTTCTGAAGTCACGATTGATTTTCCGGTACTGTAAAGTGATACCTTGCTATTGTTTTCAGACAAACCATTGATAACTCCTGATACTTTCACTAACCCAACAGCAAAATAACCACTACCGGTATTGACAATTCTTAATTTGGTAGGATAATTATTGTTAAAGCTAACATTTATAATCGTGTCTTTATTATTCAGAGTATCTTTAGCAGAGTATAAAGAATGATCTGTTTTCCATGTTCCATCAGCAGTCAGTTCCTGTACAAGGAATGTTCTACCCGGGCCACTGGTCCACACATGCAATTCCATACTTCCAACTTGTTTCATCGAAGGTAGTGCCAAATAAGAACCTCCAACTGCTGTTGATTTGTCTAGTTTAATCCAGTATTTAATGGTATCTCTCACAGCAGGGTTGTTTGGTAAGTACATTCCGACATGTTTGTTACTGCTGTTCAAACCATTCGATACATAATAATTTCCGTTTGCAAACGAAGGATATGACAACGCTAAAGGTTCAGTTGAACTGTTTGGATAAACTTGGCCCCAGGTACCATCACTGAAATCAGGTTGAACTGTCATCACACCATCTAAGGTTGTGAAACCTGCTGAAGCAGCAGAAGGAGTTGAATTTCCGGTGGTTGCTCCATCACCAATCGCCTGAACTTCATAGGTGTATGTTGTGTTCGAAACTAATCCTGTAATCTGAACTGTGGAAGTGGCTTTGTCAGCTACAGTGGTTTTACTAAACAAACTTGTACCGTTATAAACCAAAACATTGTATCCGTTTGCGTCAGAAGTTGGAGTCCAGTTAGCCCAGAAACTTTCTGCTTCAACACCTGAAGCCGAACCATTTGTCGGGGTAGCAACTTTTGGAAGTGCTGCGGCCTGTACAGCGTCTGTCCACGATTGACATACACGGATACCACTTATGTAATAGTTTGCTTTATTTGACCCTTTATTCACCAACATTACATATTGCAAGGCTGTTCTGTATGCCTCAGCTGTATTTACCGTTGCATTGTCCAACGCATATTCGGTTGGTTCTGATGTACTTCCAACTCCAGGATTTACGTACAAATAAGCTATATGAGAAGTAAAATCGTATTTCATTACTATGAAATTCACAGTTCCGTAATTGAACTCAGTTTTACCGTTTACAATATCAGATGATCCACCACCTGCACGGGTAAGACCTAATATACAAGATGAACCAGTTGATCCCGGTCTAATCCACAGACACATAGAAGAGCGTTGAACAGAGTCAGTTAAACTTAAAGTTTGACCCTGACTTCCACCAGGTGCCACAGGTTGGAATAAAAATGAAACATAAATAACACCTGAGGTTATCGGCGTGTTTGAAAACGGTTTTGAGGTTAATAATGCAGCTCCGGGAGGTGTTTTTGAAGCTGAAACTCCTACATATACATTGTGTAATGCAGCTCCCTGACCTGAAAGATAAGGAATACCGTTAAGATCAGCATAGCTCAAACCTTGTTTGTCAAGAATACGATAATCTGTTAAGTTCGGCTCTAACGTATTTCCCGAATAATTTGTCCAGCCATTCACTGTGGTCATGTTGTCGGTTGTTGGAAAATCAAAGAAAGTTTCGTCCAATAAAACCTGTGCTTTAGCAATTAATGCAATAGCACAAAGCATAAAAATAAGCGTAATTTTTTTCATGGGATTTTGTAATTTTAAATGTTAGTATTTATAATGTTATTATTTTTACCT
>CAIQOG010000365.1 GCA_903873355.1 uncultured Bacteroidales bacterium | reverse complement strand
CTGTGTGTACATTCTCTGCATTTCGTCAGCCATCGATATTCCTTTAATTTGCCCTTCCACCTGAAAACTAATTAAATGTCCGATAGGATAATTCGACAAATAGAGCGGAGCATCAATCATGTGCGAATAGATAGCCAGAATTGTTTCATCTTTTCCTCCCATAATTCCGGCATAGTAAGTATTCCAGATTTCCTTTGATTTAGCCATTACAGCTTCCTTCAATTCCTGAGCAGTTGCATTCGGATGAGCATACATCCATTCCCAGGTGGCAATATCGAGCAATGCCACACCCATAATTTCGTAGCAAGACCAGAAATCATCCAAAGCCAGATTTTTATCGGTATCGCTGTTATTATTTTGGAAACCAAGCAATTCAAGGTCACGTTTCTGAAAGAGAAAAGCAACTGCTTCGGTAAATGCAGTATTGGGAACGCCGTTAAGCATCCAAAAATCCACATCGTTCAGGGTAATAGTTTGTTCGGTATTGTGGCCAAATTCATGAACAGCTATATTATATCCCTTGTAATCCATTCCTGTGGGTGCTATGCGGGTACGCAGGTGAGCAAAATCGTTTCGCATAACCGCACCTGTTGCATGTCCTGAGCCTCGTGCCGGATCAACTTTTACCAATGCAGCTATTTTCGCAGCTTTATCGGCATTCCAACCCAGTTTAATCAGTATCTGAGGCAAATCAGCTTCCATTGCCTGCGGATTCGGGTATTTTTTAGAAGTAATACGATTCAATTCTGCTTCCGATATGTCGGGTTTCGACTTAAAACCGTTGTACCAAATATCGTATGGACGAAGTTTACGTCCCAGTTTGTTTTGAATCAAAGCAGCCACTTTTTTTACTTCTGGCGAAACAAGCAATGTCGTAAACAAGGTTTCCACATCCTGCCGGCGAATCTCCAGGCTTCCTTCGAAATTGCGTATCAGCGCATTAGGTAGCTGTGGCGAATATATATCCAATGCTTTATTTGCCCGAAATGATTCAAGTAAGGTTTCGTAGCGTTTGTTGTTTTCTGGCATGGAAATCATCTCTTTTCCGCTTTCATACAAAACATTCGATTTAGGATTCCAACTGTATTTATCACTATTAATTGCTTTGGCTGGAATGGATTGATCGATAATCCGTTTCATTACCGAATAAATCATTTCCTGCTTTTCTATTCCATGTTTTTTGTCCGAATAATTCGATTTGAGCTCATCGCGCAATCCCCAATGACTGATTAACTTCATTTCAACCGGGAAAAGTTTCTCACCTTTATCGTTTTGCAACTTACCCATGCAGATATTATAACCCGAAATATAGGAATCGGCTGTGGCAAGTACCTGCGACAGATTTTGTAATATATCTGATGGAATACGGGTGGTAAAGCGGTCGCCCATGCGTGCATAAGCCCATTGCTTTCGTGTCCAATGCTTGCCTAATTTTGTTTTTTCCTTGAGCGAATAATACGGAAAATTAAGCGCGGAAACAAAAGCTATTTTGTTAACGAAAAGATCTTCGTCTAAATGCGAACTAATATCGTATCCGCCAAAAAGCTCATCCACAGGCGTTATTTCCGAACCTGT
>CAIQOG010000364.1 GCA_903873355.1 uncultured Bacteroidales bacterium | reverse complement strand
CATTAGTGAAATTACTTCAGGATCAGAAATCTAAAGTTCAGCAATTACTTGAAGAACTACGTGTTACGAAAGCCACTAATGCCAAACGTATTGCCGAACTGCGAAAAGAACTCGCAATGGTTCGTCAAGTGATGATTCAGTATGTTAACCAGATAGATTCTCTGAATACTGTAAATAAAGTTCTGAAAACGGAGAATGTGGAAGTTCATAAAAAGTTTAAAGCAGCCACTGAGACTGTTCAACAACTTTCTAAAGAGAAAGAAAATCTGAATCAGGTCGTGACGAGGGCATCAATTCTTGAAATTACAAATTTCAGGATGACGCCACTTAACAGCAATGGCAAGAAAACCGGTTGGTTCTCACAAACGGCAACCATGCAGTTCAATTATACAATTACTAAGAATGTTACATCGCAACCCGGTGAAAAAATCCTATATTTGCGGATTACCCGACCGGATGATGATGTTTTGACCAAAGGAAATGTGTTCCGTTTTGAGAATAAAAATATCACTTATTCTTCAATGAAAAAATTTGAATACAGTGGTGAAGAATTAAACGATGTAATTTATTGGAAAGTCGGAGAAATATTGCCTAAAGGAACTTACAAAGCAGATTTCTTTGTAGATGGTTACCGGATAGGAAGTTTTTCGTTTCAGTTTGAAAAATAATCTTTAGTTGATGTCACAATCTAATAAATTTACTCACGATGCCGAAACAATCGCTTTCGATGTAAAACACCGAAATACGATTAAATTCAATATCTCACGCTACGATGTGGCGGTGAGTAAAGGAATGGCACGTTATAACAATGTAGAAGTGGCTAAAAACCAAGCAGCAGCCATCAAACGTGATGTGTTGGCCAATTGGGACAACTACCTTATTCAGTTCGAAACAGCTATTAAATCACGTGGCGTTGAGGTTTTATGGGCAAAAGATGCTGCTGAAGCAACGCAATATATAGAAAAACTGCTGATTGAAAACGAAGCCCGTTTGCTGGTTAAAAGCAAATCGATGACCACTGAGGAAATTGAATTGAACGAAACGGCTGAACGAATTGGTTGTGAGTCTATTGAGACTGATCTGGGAGAATTCATTGTGCAGGTGGCCGGTGAGCGCCCTTACCATATTGTGACACCTGCTATGCATAAATCGAAAGGAGATATTGCAAAGCTTTTTAACGAAAAATTCGGAACACCTATAGACAGTACTCCTGAAGAAATGACTGAATATGTGCGTCAGGTACTTCGAAAAAAATATACAACGGCTCAGGTTGGAGTAACCGGAGCTAATTTTCTGATTGCTGATATTGGAGGCGTTTCGGTTACCGAGAACGAAGGAAATGCATTGATGTCTACAGCTTTCCCAAAGTTGCATATTGTCATTGCTGGAATTGAGAAAATTATTCCAAAACTGGAGCAACTCGGCTTGTTTTACCCATTGCTTGCAGCGCATGGCACAGGTCAGCAGATTACAGCATACAACACCATTTTCAGCGGACCACGAACTATAGACGAGATAGACGGACCGGAAAAGATGGTGGTAATAATGCTGGATAACGGTCGTACAAACGTGTACGATGATGATGAAGCCTACGAATCACTTTCATGCATACGTTGTGGAGCTTGTCTGAATGGCTGTCCTGTTTACAAAACAGTTGGTGGCTATACTTACGACACAACATACAGCGGTCCGATTGGCTCAGTACTGACACCATTTCTGCGTGGATTCAAAGACTTCTCGCACCTTAGCTTTGCCTCTACCCTATGCGGGAAATGCGTGGAAGTTTGTCCGGTGAAAATTCCACTGACAGATATTTTACTGGCAAACCGCCGGAAAACAGTAGAACAGGGATTACGACCGGAAGCTGAGAAAATGCTAATGAAAGGCTTCAGGCTGATAAGTTCCAAGCGTATCGGTTTTGATATTGTTCCGGGAGCGCTTAAATCCATTGGGACACGACCATTTAATTACATGGGCTGGGGACCAAACCGTTCAATGCCAAAATTTGCCAACAAATCATTTTCACAACAATATAAAAACAAAACCAAATAAACACTCAAATTAAATGAAACGAATTTCAATCGGGTTTTTTATACTTTTTATTGCCTCACTGGTTTTTACAGCCTGTCAGGAAAATGTTTACATGGACTGGAAACTGACAAATGAAAAGTGGTATGCAGTTCATAAGCTGGATACCGGCTTTGTTACAACCAGCACCGGACTTTGTTACAGGTATGTTTTTCATGGATCTCCGTATGGCAGACAACCCAAACCAACCAGTAGTATTTTAGTTTCATACAAAGGAACATTAGTTGATGGATATGTCTTTGACAAAGCAGTTAGTCCCGTTGGGCTTACTTTGTCCGGCACTATTGCTGGCTGGAGAGAAATATTGCCAAAAATGCATACCGGCGATTCAATAATTTTATATGTTCCAAGTGCATTGGCATACGACACTGCAACAACAAATGTAAAGATACCACCACATTCTGTTTTGATTTTCAATATAGGACTTCATGACTCAATGTATTAATCAAAATATTGTTATGAAACGAGCATCAAACAAAGGTTTTAACTAAATACCATGTTCATTGCGAGTTCCATGCGACAAAAACTAATAACTAAAAATGAACGCATGAAAAAAACGGTATTTCTCGTTTTATTTCTGATTCCGGTTCTGTGTTACGCTACAGAATATACAATTGAGACTGTTCCCAATCCCAAGACAGCTTATAATGGTTTTGTTTGCAATCCCGATGGAATTCTGAAAGCCGAAACTGTTCAACAAATCAATGTGACACTCGATTCGCTCGAAAAGCAAACCGGTGCTGAAGTGGCAGTGGTGGTACTGAATTCCATTGGTCAGAATGAAATTAAACCGTTTGCCACCGACTTGCTCAAAAAGTGGGGAATTGGCAAGACAAAGAAAGACAATGGATTACTTGTTCTTTTTGTCCTCGATCAGAAAAAAGTAACATTCGAAACAGGTTATGGGTTGGAAGGTATTTTACCGGATGCTATCTGCAAACGAATTCAGATACAATCTATGATACCGGAGTTTAAAACCGGAAATTATGATGCAGGAATACTTGCCGGCATTCAGCGAATTGGTTCTGTTATTCGCAAAGAACCTGAATCGGCAAAGGTAGAAGTGCCTGAAAAACAAATTGCCTGGAACGAAGTATTGCCAATAGCAGTTGCATTTTACATTCTGATTGCATTATTTACATGGATTTGGGTTGCAAATTCTATTCAGAAAATAAAAAAGGACAGCCGTCTCACCACTAACATTGCAAAATACAAAGTCATTAAAAGTCAGAAAAATGGCATAATCACAATGGTTTCAGTAATTTTGCCCATTGTAGGTTTCGTACTGATACTTTTCTTTTCGAATGCAGTTTATATTCTTTTATTATTGCCAATACCTCTTGCAACAATTCCTGCAAATCTGTATTCCAAAGCAGCAGCTTTTCGAATTCGCAGAAAACCCATACCATGCAATGTTTGTGAAGGAACTATGCATATATTGTCAGAAAAGAAGGAAGATGCACATCTGAAACTTTCGCAACAATTTGAAGAACAGCTTCATGCAGTTGATTACGATGTGTTTGTATGTGATAAATGTGCTAACGAAGCAATTTTCACATTAGATAAACCAAGTGTATATTCCGAATGTCCTAAATGTGGAACAAAAGCCCTGATTTTGAAAGATAAACGAACCGTTATTGCACCAACATATATCAGTGCAGGAACTGAACGAACTACTTTCGTTTGCAAATTCTGTGGATATGAAGAAAATGAAAACCACAACATTCCACGGTTGAATCGCTCAGCCGCTCCATTACTTGGCGGAGTTGTGGGTGGAGGAATTTTCAGCGGCAGTGGTGGTTTTGGCGGTGGAGGAGGCGGTGGCTTCAGTGGTGGTGGAAGCTTTGGCGGAGGAATGTCCGGAGGCGGTGGTGCAACCAGTGGTTGGTAAACTCAGTTATAGTTCATAGTTTATAATTTATAGTTCAAGAATTCGTTTAAATTAATTAAAACAACAATCAAAATGAAAAAGAGCACAATTATTATTTTAGTTTCAGTAGCTGCATTTCTCTTTTTATTTATCTTATTACCAATTGGTTATGGCATTGGCAGTTACAACAAATTAGTTACTTCAGAGGAAACTGTAAACAGTCAGTGGGCAAACGTTGAAAGTCAGTATCAACGACGTGCAGACTTGATTCCAAACCTGGTTCAAACAGTAAAAGGATATGCCACACACGAAAGTTCAACGCTGGAAGGCGTTATGGCTGCCCGTGCCAGAGCAACTCAGATTACTATTGATCCTAAAAATCTCACTCCTGAAAAACTGCAGGAATATCAGGCTGCTCAGGGTCAGATTGGCTCTGCAATCGGTCGACTGATGATGGTTACTGAAAATTACCCGAATCTGAAAGCCAACGAGAATTTCCTTGAATTACAAGCTCAACTTGAAGGCACCGAGAACCGTATTTCGGTAGAAAGAAACCGCTTCAATGATGTGGCTAAAAGTTTCAATACTTCTATCCGCAGTTTCCCGACAAATATCGTTGCCGGCATTACAGGATTCCAGAAGAAACCATATTTCGAAGCTGAAAAAGCTGCTGCAAAAGCACCTGCTGTAAAATTTTAAAACCAAAACCTCAAAGCGTGATTTTTGTATCTTTGAGAGTTTGAAATAATCAAAACTCTTTTGGGTGCATTATACGTCATAGGGTTTTTCAATCTATAAAAATGTCTGAAATAAATTATATTCCGGCAGTTGACCGTTATGCTAATACAGTCGGTTATAACCGTTGCGGTGTCAGCGGACTTATGCTTCCAAAAATTTCACTTGGATTGTGGCACAATTTTGGAGATGTTGACAATCAAACCGAAGCTGTCAACATGCTTCAGTTTGCATTCGATCATGGCATAACTCATTTCGATTTGGCAAACAATTATGGTGTGCCCGGTGGTAGTGCAGAAACAAACTTCGGTAAAATCCTTAAAAGTCATTTCAATGGTTATCGCGATGAGATGATTATCAGCACTAAAGCAGGGCACGAAATGTGGCCGGGACCATATGGTGACTGGGGTTCACGGAAGTACCTAATTGCAAGTCTGCACCAAAGTCTCAAACGGATGCAGCTCGATTATGTGGATATTTTCTATTCGCATCGTTATGACCCGAATACTCCGCTGGAGGAAACCATGGGAGCACTTTCGGATATGGTGAAACAGGGCAAAGCACTTTATATTGGATTGTCGAAATATCCATTTGATAAAGCTCGTGAGGCATACCGGATTTTGCGCGAAAATGGTACGCCATGTCTCATTAACCAGGACAGATATAGCATTTTTGCACGTGATATTGAGCAAGATGTATTACCATTGGCTGAAGAAAACGGAATCGGTTTTATTGGTTTCTCGCCACTATCACAGGGCATGTTGAGTGATAAATATCTTCAAGGAATTCCTGAAAATTCGCGTGCTGCTCAAAGTCATGGTTTTCTTCAAAAAAGCCGTTTGACACCTGAGGTAATTGAGAAAATAAGCAAATTGAATGATATAGCCATACAACGCGGTCAAACTCTGGCTCAAATGGCTGTTGCATGGTGTTTTCATAAACCGCAGGTAACTTCAATCATTGTAGGAACAAGTTCTGTGAAACAATTACAGGATAATATTGATGCACTCAAAAACCTCGATTTTACAGCTGACGAACTTTGGCGTATTGGAGAACTGGGAGCATAATTTCAATCCATGAAATCATACTCAACAAATATTGTTTTTGCATCAATAATCAGCCTGTTTTTAATAAGTTGCGATGACACCTATATTTCTTCAATCCCTGATTATCCGGTTTATCTTGAATTAAATCTTATCACAACTTATCCTATTTTTCGAAATTCTACAAATAGAAGTCTTACTTTTATAACACCTGTAACAGCTGTAGAAAGAACCGGTTATGGTGGAATTCTGGTTTATTCGGGATTTGATGGAGCGTATTATGCATTCGATATGAGTTGTCCGTATGAACATCTTTCAACGGTGAGAGTTTATCCTAATGGGGTTGGACAGGCGGTCTGTGAAAAATGTGGTTCGGTATACGATATTGGTTTCGGGATTGGAAATCCATCTTCGGGTAAATCCAGAGAAGTTTTGAAAAAGTATAAGACTATTTATTCAGTTGATATACTTATCGTTACAGCTCGCTAAATCTCAGTTATTTCCAGGTTTTGGGTTTAAATAATAAAGCGGAAATTACGGTAAAAACAATATAGTAGGGATAGAAAACAGACAGAACAAATGAGTATCCCCAAATCCGTTCTAATTGAGAATACCTTCGCACTAAATACAAAAACCGGGTATCCATTATATATTTAAAAACAAAAACACCCAGACAACCAAAAATATAGTACCATTTGAAAGCTGTCAACGCCAGAAAAGCAAAATTCAACAGACTTATTGCCAATACTATAAGTGCGACAAAAATAATACTCCAATCGGTATAGAGTTTGGATTTAGCTGCCCATCTGCGTCGCTGATGTATAAATTTCTGCAAATTATCTGGTGTTTTAGAGATTACTATTCCAGCCTCAGACTTCATAAAACTGATTCTACCACCGGCCTTCTTAACATTCTCAAGCAAAAACATATCGTCACCCGACAGTTCATCGTCATGTAAGTTATGTTGAAACTTCAACCAGGTTTTTTTCCGAAAAGCTAAATTAGCTCCATTACATAAAATAGGCATTCCTGCACCTGATGAACCTGCAGCAACTCCTACAAGACTCGAAAACTCAAGTGTCTGAAGCCGGGAAAACATATTATTTTTCCCGGACAGACAAACGGGACAAATTATTAAATCGGATGGAAAATGTTTCTGAAATAAAGCTATTGCCTCAATCCAGTGATATGATGGTATACAATCCGCATCGGTAATTATTATCAAATCTGAGCCTGCCTCAGCAATACCCTCCTTCAAAGCATTTTTCTTCCCCTGACCCTTAGCATGAATTAAACGTATTTGGGGGAGGTAAGCTTTTGCGGATTGTATCGAATTAACAGTTTTATCAGTCGAATGATCATCAACAATAATTAGTTCAAAATTCTGATAACTTTGTTGTGCAATGCTGGATAAAAGTTTAAGAATGTTTTTTTGTTCATTTTTACACGGCACAATTACCGAAACTGGGAAATTAATACCAATACTATCTTTTGGTTCAAATGATGGTATATTTTTCCAACCACGAATGAATTTTAAAATCATTAGAAAATATGAAAAACATATTAGAACAGATATAACAATTATCATTAACAACATAATATTCCGATATTACTGATAGGATTTAATATAAGATTTTTCAAATGTATAAATATTTTCTTAATAAAAAAAGGCATACTTAAAAAAAGTATGCCTTTTCAATATATGATTATTTAAACTAATTGCCTTTACATGAATTACATATCCCAAAATAAGATATTTCAACTGAATCAACCGTATAATTGTCAGAATGTGGTATATGAAACATATGAGGTTTCAAATCAAATACATCCTGAACTTTTCCACAGCTTTTACAGAAAAAATGACCATGAGCTGAAATATCAACATCATAGCGTGCATTCTTTTCATCAATTGCCAACGCTCTCACTGCCCCTTTTTCGACAAATAAATCAAGGGTGTTATAAACAGTGGTTTTCGACAAAGTAGGCATTGTAGGACTTAATGCCATATAGATTTCATCAATAGTAGGATGAATGCGATTATTAAGCAGGAAATGCATAACAGCTGAACGCTGAACCGATGGTTTAATCGAGAATTGCTTTAAATACTGATGCGATTCTAACATAATAAAGTTGTATTTTTTAGTTTATTGAAACCATTACAAAAGTAATGCATTATTTTTAATTGCGGAAAATTTTCTCCAATAATTTAAAGAAATTTTCACTTAACCGAAAAAAGAAAGATTTCCTTAACAGTAGATAAAAATTTCTTGAAATAAGTAATAAAAAATAGTCGCAATCTTGTAATTATTTCGACTATTTTTTATGTTATGTTCGTTACAACATGTTTATTTCTTTCAATACATCGTTAGTTCCACGAACTGCTGACGCACTTTTTTCAAACAAAGCTTTTTCTTCGGCATTTAGTTTATAGTCGATGATAGCTTCAACACCGTTTTTGCCAATTAATACAGGAACACCAATACATATATCGTTTTGACCGTATTCGCCTTCAAGTGAAACACAACAAGGTATAACTTTTTTCTGATCATGAATGATAGCTTCCACGAGATAAGCTGCAGCAGCTCCCGGAGCATACCAAGCCGAAGTTCCAAGTAATCCTGTCAGAGTAGCACCTCCTACCATGGTATCAGCCACAACTTTTGCCAAAGCTTCTTTATCCAATATATCAGCAACCGGACGACCTTTGTACGAAGCAAAGCGGGTTAAAGGAATCATGGTTGTATCACCGTGACCACCAATTACCATACCTTCAATTTCTGTTGGGTTGGCGTTAAGGGCTTTACTCAGGTAACATTTGAATCGTGAGCTATCTAACGTTCCACCCATGCCTATAATTTTGTTTTTTGGAAGACCGGTAGCTTTCAAAGCCAGGTATGTCATGGTGTCCATTGGGTTACTTACGACCACGATTATAGCATTTGGAGAGAATTTAAGTATGTTTTCAGCAACACTTTTCACAATTCCGGCATTCACACCAATCAATTCTTCGCGAGTCATTCCCGGTTTACGTGGAATACCCGAAGTGATTACTACCACATCCGAATTGGCTGTTTGAGCATAATCGTTTGTACAACCTACTAGTTTCGAATCAAAACCCAGCAATGATGCTGTTTGCATAATATCCAGTGCTTTTCCTTCGGAGATGCCTTCTTTTACATCTAGCATTACAACTTCATCAGCTACTTCATTGAATGTTAGAACATTTGCACATGTGGCACCTACATTTCCGGCACCTACTACGGTTACTTTTGACATAATAATTTTTTATTTTAATTGTTTATTTCTATTTTTCGTTTCGAAGCGCAAAGATACAACTAATTTTCAATTAAAGAAAAATTTCTTTAATCTTTTTTATGTTTAAATCCTGCTTTTTATCAGATAGATTAAAGAGGCAATTAATAACTTTTTTACTACCTTTGTGCTCGATTTCCGATAAGTTGAAATGCAAAGATATAAAAACTCAGGAAATCTGTTATAAAATAGTCAAATTCAACAGAATTATTAATCACATAATAAATACAACTATGCAAACTATTGACAAATTTAATTTTGCAGGAAAAAGAGCTTTTGTTCGTGTTGATTTCAACGTTCCTTTAGACGAAAATGCTCAAATTACCGATGATACGCGAATCCGCGCAGCTTTACCTACTCTGAAAAAAATTCTTGCTGATGGCGGAAGTGTTATTATTGCTTCTCACATGGGTCGTCCAAAGAAAAATCCGGACAGTAAATATTCGTTGAAAGCTATTTTACCTCACGTATCTGAATTATTAGGTATTGACGTAAAATTTGCCCCCGATTGTGCT
>CAIQOG010000363.1 GCA_903873355.1 uncultured Bacteroidales bacterium | reverse complement strand
ACATATAATGCTATTACAGATATGATGAGTGGATCATCAAATTACACAGCCGTTTTTGACCGGTATGGTGTCAAAACCCCGGTGCTAGATAAGTATTTTATTCCCTTCGTCAGGTATGTGGTTACGAATAAGATGGTATTGTCCAAAACTGATCTTCTCAGCAACATCAAAGTAGTAGTGGATCAAACCAGTGCCGGAATTACCCGAGGTTCTACTTTTGACAATGGCATATTTGCTCAACTGTTTAAATCGACCTATACCATCCCTAATTGGCTTTCGAATGTGCAGAGCAGGTCATTATTTGCACTAAAACCGGTTTCCGGAACTACCGGAAGAATTGTAAAATTACAACGTACGGGAACAAGTATTGGATTAAATGTAGCCGAAGTGAAAATATACAGCAATGGATTGAATATAGCCACTTCGGGAACTGCCACTCAATCAACAACCCTTAGCACCATCACTGCTGCCTCAAAAGCCATTGATGGAAATACGAATGGTGTGTTGACCAACAATTCAGTTGCCTGTACACTAACTACCGATACGAATCCCTGGTGGCAGGTGGATTTAGGGGCAGATAAGAAAATTGATTCAATTGTCGTTTACAGCGTCATGGACAGAAATCAGCCGGACCTCTCTGATATTCAAAATGTAAATGTTAGTCTGACAAATAATTCCGGGCAATCGGTTTACACTTCCGGCAGTTATGTATCTACGCTCGGCCCAAATCCTTATCAGATATTTCCCAAAAATGGGAAATATAATGCCATTGCGATATTGCCCAACGGAAGTAGTGTGGCAGGTGTACCAGGTATAACTACGGTCAGTATTGCCAATCTGCAAACCGATGCAGCCGTTAAATCGGTGTATGATGCTAATTATTCTTCTTTTTATACAGGCGATGCTGCAGTATTCCGAAATACAAACAAATATTTTATTTTAAATTCATTAGAGAATGAAAATAGAACACAAACTTTTTCAATTCCGTTCAGCAAGGGCAGTATAACCAATATTAGTGGAACAATGATTCCACATTCATATATCATCTCAACAATGAGTGATGATGGAAATACCTATTCTTTTCAAGCCTGTACAAATACAAAAGGCCCTTACACCGACGATAGAACCACCAATCTGAAGGTTTCGCTAACACAAATGCCAACCGTAACAATAAGTCCGGCTTCCGCACTTATTACAAATACATGGGATGCAACAACAATATCACTTACTTTGAAGATAAACCATGTCCAGGGCGCTGCAAATGTTGTGGTATCAACTTCAATTACAACAACCAATGATGTTGTAAATCATTCTAATGCATTTATATATGGAATTATTGGAGCAATTAATGTGAATGCCACTAGCGAATCATTAGTCCTGGTTTATAGCACTTCCGGTCAATTGCTGAAAACTGTTATTATCAATTCAGATCAAATTAATATTCCTGTTTCAAGAGGAATATATGTGGTTTCAGTGGATGGAGTACGACAAAAAGTGGTTGTGAAATAGTAACTACCGAAAATCAGTAATTCACCTTCAATTACTCAATTTTTTATCCTATTAACGGTTACGGTTTTAGAATAACAAGCACTTAAACCAGAATTCAAAGTTGAAAAACCGAAAATTAAATATCAATTAGTGCTATTGCATATATCTTTGCTTCGTCAATTGAAAGAAAAATAAATCAAATATCGAAAATCAAATTATTATGAAATCAGAAAACTTTACTTCTTTACTCAATCGCCGATCAGTTCAGGTGGTTTTTTTGTCAGCTATTTTTAGCTGCTTATTTTTATCAATTACCGCTCAGACCAATACCTGGGTTGGACCTGCTACCGGTGGTGATTGGTCTAACGGCGCTAACTGGTCTTCAACTGCAGTTCCTGTTGCTACTGACTCGGTATTAATTGCCAGTCCTAATGCAGTAACCATCTCATCTGCTGTTGGTACAATCGATAAGCTGACAGTTCAGGGATCTTTAAGCATTACTTCTTCGGGTTCTTTGACTATTTCGCAAGCTGTAAAATCTACAGACATTCTTGAAATTGCTGGTGGCGTTGTCACCAATGCCGGTTCATTAAGTCTGACTCAATCTGCTGCTTTTAGTAATCCCGGTTTAAATTTCGTGAATGGAACAGCTGCCAATGGCACATTGACCAATACAGGGACTTTGTCTATAAATACCGGATTTACCGGATCAACCGGCGCCTGCGTCAATTTTAATCAGACTACTGGTGGAACAGCCGATTTTGAAATGGGTACTAGCGGGGTGACTTTGACTCAGGCATCTGGAAAAACCATATTTAATATGACTGCAGGTACTGCACAAATCGGCGGTAATGTAACTATTGGTT
>CAIQOG010000362.1 GCA_903873355.1 uncultured Bacteroidales bacterium | reverse complement strand
TTATCAACTGTACTGATATACCAGTACAATGCTTTATATATTAAGGAGGTGAAATTCATATAATCTGATTAATTCTAAGTTGAAATACACACAAAGATATATATCTTTTTAATTATCAGGACAATTTGTATATGTTTTATATTATATTTAACTCAAAAAGTTTAAAGTATTTTTATAAAAAAAAAATCATGTTTATTCGTATCTTTGCAATCAATTTAAAAAAACCGCCCTAATTAAACAGTATGAAACGAGCATGAATACAAATACTTACCACAGTTCGTAAAATTTGACATGCGAGTTCCATATGACCATTAAAAATCAATTATTTACATATGAAAACCAAATATCTTCAACTTATCAACCCTGTGAAATGGGTAAAAGCCTCTCGTTTAAAGAAAAAAGACGGTCAGTATGACAAATCGAAAAGCGACCTGGAGCTGAATCTTTATTCAAAAATTCTAAAGAATGACATGCTTCACTATGGGTATTTTGAAGACCCAGAAACACCTGCTGATAGTATTTCTATCAAAGATATTGAAGATGCTCAGATTAAATATGCTCAGAATATTATCGACCTAATCACCGATAAAAAAGGACTTATCCTCGATGTGGGCTGTGGAATGGGCGGACTTTCGGCCATCCTTACCGAACAAAAATTCAAGGCGGAAGCACTTACTCCAAACAAAAACCAAATCCGTCATATTCAGCAGAAATACCCAGCTATTCCGGTACACAACTGCAAATTCGAAGATGTTCCCGAAACCAAAATCTACAAAACGGTGATTAATTCCGAGTCGTTTCAGTATATCAATCTCGAAAAGGGACTGGAAAAAATCAATGCCATCACCGAACCAGGCGCACGCTGGATTATTACCGATTACTTCCGTTTGCACAACGACGGTATAAACAAATCGTCACACCTCTACGACGAATTTATTGCCACCATCGAAAAATCGAACTGGAAAATTGTGTATCAGAAAGACATTACGCCCAACATTCTGCCTATGCTCCGACTACTGAACCTGTATGTAGAGCGCTTCCTCTTTCCTATCAAAAACTTTGGTTTCGAAAAACTGCGCTATAAACAGGGCTTTCTGTATTACCTCACTCAGGAACTGCGCGAAGGAATTGATGGAAAAATCCACAAAGAAGTGGCTTCCATCGACCCCGTAAAGTTCGAAAACGAAAAGAAATACATGATTTTTGCGCTGGAGAGGAAATAAATAGTTTATGAAAAAAATTCAGCTAAAATCGTTTCTTCCTATTATAGGAATATCAATAATGCTTATCGCTATACTCTCAAAGCGACTTTTCATCAAAAACTTTTCGATGGAATCAATCTACAGTTTTCTGGCAGGTTTTGCTACAGTTTTGATTGGATTTATTATTTATAAACTGTATCTCAAATATAGGAAATAGAACATAAATTTCAAAATGTTTCTTCAATACCTGCCGAACCTAAGGCATAAATTAATTCGGAGCGCGGCCTGTGTTTTATATTTTATTGTTCAGATTTCATTGTCATAATTTTCATTGCCGTCAGATTTCATTGCCGTCAGATTTATCTGACGGATAAAATAAATTATTCCATAAAAAGGGCTTTAGCCCAATAAAATAAACATTATGTCGTATGTGAAAATATGGATTCATTTGGTATTTGCCACAAAAAACAGAGAAAATTTTCTGTCCAAAAGTATTCGGAAAGATGTCCACAAGCATATTATTGAGAATTGCAAAGAAAAAGGTATTTTCTTACAAGCAATAAATGGAATGAGCGAACATTTACATTGTTTGATTTCATTAGGAAAGAATCAGTCCATTTCAGAAGTTGCACATTTGATTAAAGGTGAATCCTCATATTGGATAAACAAAAATAAAATTATACCAGCAAAATTTAGTTGGCAGGATGATTTTTTTGCAGTGTCGGTTAGCGAATCAAATGTAGAAATAGTAAGCCATTATATTAAAAATCAAGAAAAACATCATACCGGAAAAACCTATTCAGAAGAGGTTGATGAATTTGTTAATAAATACGGATTTAATGTGATTAATGACAAAAAATAGGGGTTAAAACCCAACATTACTCTGATTCATTTGTCCGTCGTATAAATGCGACGGCAATGAATCAGGTTTTTACATCAAAATTCTTCCAAAATAAACAAATGTGACGGCATTAAAAAAAATCCTTTCTTCTCACCCCATTTTCCATTTCCCTCTTTCTTTGTATCTTTGCACCTGCTTGCTGAAGGCAAGCTCCCTTTAAACAAATCAACAAATAAACAAATCACCAACAAAAAAAATGGCTGACGATAAAAAAGTAATTTTCTCGATGGTTGGAGTCAGTAAGACCTTTCCGCCACAAAAAAAAGTATTAAACAACATTTACCTTTCGTTTTTCTACGGAGCTAAAATCGGTATTATCGGTTTGAATGGCTCGGGTAAATCCACACTGCTTAAAATCATTGCCGGAGTTGAAAAAAGCTTCGATGGCGAAGTGGTTTTCTCACCAGGATATTCGGTGGGTTATCTGGAGCAGGACCCGAAACTTGACCCAACTAAAACGGTGAAAGAAATTGTGCAGGAAGGCGTGCAGGAAATTGTGGATATGATAGCCGAGTACGACAAAATCAACGAGCAATTTGGTGATCCGGATGCCGATTTCGACAAACTTATTGCCCGTCAGGGTGAATTGCAGGAATTACTCGATCATGCCGATGCATGGAATCTCGATAATAAGTTGGAACGTGCCATGGATGCTTTGCGCTGTCCGCCCGAAGACTGGATGATTGAAAATCTGTCCGGAGGAGAACGTCGCCGTGTGGCACTGTGTCGTTTATTGCTTCGCAATCCCGATATTCTGCTGCTCGATGAACCTACCAACCACCTTGATGCCGAATCGGTGGAATGGTTGGAACATCATCTGCAGCAATATGCCGGAACGGTCATTGCCATTACCCACGACCGCTACTTCCTCGACAATGTTTCGGGCTGGATTCTCGAACTCGACCGTGGCGAGGGTATTCCGTGGAAAGGTAATTACACTTCGTGGTTGGAACAAAAAACCGCGCGTATGGCCGGCGAAGAAAAACAAGCCAG
>CAIQOG010000361.1 GCA_903873355.1 uncultured Bacteroidales bacterium | reverse complement strand
TTTGTAAAAATAACCAGTATACTGAAATTTATTGGAATACATGGTACTTTAAATTTACTTTTGTAGCATTAAACAAATTGGTCAACCAATATTGTGTTTTACAACATATTTGTAAAAATAACTCTTAAATAATTTTGAAATTAGAAACACATAAATTACTTTTGGTCGACCAAATAATTGGTATGCCAATACTTCAATAAATAAACAAACATTTTCAATCATATAAACACAAATAAATTATGAAAAAACTTCTACTCCTGATTTGTATTAGCGTTTCTATTTTCGGTCTTAGTGCTCAAACCTTAGACAAAACTCTATTATTCGATTTTGGACCAAATGATGTCACCAATGGGAATATTACTAGCAATCCGGACGTAAACGGGAATTACTGGAACAATATTATTGATCCGTCGGCTTCTGCTACGGTATCAGGATTGCTAACGAATACGAATACTGCGACAAGTTATGCATTGAAAATTGTTACTAAATTTTCGACCAATGGACTTTTATCCGGTGGGTTAACTGCTCCAGAAGCTTCAAAAATTGGAATTTTTGCCATACCAACTGTCACTCAGGATTATTTCTATACCTCCACATCAGGTAGTTTTAAGTTGACAGGACTAACAAAAACAAAAGCTTATAAATTTTATTTTTTCAACAGCAGAAGTACTGCTGATCCAGCGCGAATTTCCCAATTTAATCTGGTTGGATTGACAACAGCAGCAGGCACCTTACAATCATCGGGTACAAACCTGGGAGGAACGGGTTACAATGGAAATAAAACTACTATCCTCGAAACCAGCCTAATATATCCTGATGCAAATGCTGAGATAAATATTACCCTTACACCTTTCTCGGGTGGTTATGCTTATATCAATGGGCTGAAAGTGGAAGAATACACAGTTCCTTATGTGAGTACTACATCGATTACAGTATCAGGAAATGATATTCCTAACACCGGAGGTCAGTCGCAAATGAAAGCAACTGTACTGCCTGCCGATGCGACTCCAAACTCGTTCAGTTGGAGTGTAAGCGATGCAACGGTAGCAACAATTGATGCAAACGGATTGCTGTCAGCAAAGAAAAACGGTACAGTTACTGTTACTGCCTCCATTACCCAAAGTGGCGTTGTGCTTTCCGGTCAGAAACAAATCACGGTCAGTAATCAGCTTTCGGCTTTATACTTATCCGGTACTGCCACAAGCAATGGCGATAACATTAGTACTGCAATATTATTAAACACTCCACCCGATAAAATTGGCTTAAATACCGGAATTTTTGAAACCGGAACTACACTAAATAACACCGGAACATTTAATTTCTATAGTTCACAAAATGCAGGTACAGCCACAGTATTTGGTGCAGGTTCTAAAGCTGATACATTGATTGTGGGAGCTAGCCCTATTCCTTCGACAATTTCAGGAGCAGCAGTTGTTAGGGCTTATTTAGGCACCAATTCCTATAAACTTTATCCAAACAGTCCGTTCAAAATTTCTCAAATGGGTTCTTCGGTTTCCAACGGGCAGGGTGCATCGGTAACAGTTACAAATAGTTTGGGTTCGACATCTTACATAGGCTATGCTTACAAATATGGACAGATGCTGAATCAACGCTTCACTTCAGGAACAAGTCAGAACAATTGGGTGCTTTCGAATATCTCCATTGGTGGAAACGATACCAAAGACGTGCTGGCACGTTGGGATAAGGATTTATTGAACGATGGAAGTTTGTATGTGGTGTATGCGCTGTCATTGGGAAATGAAGGTATTTTAACGGGAGGACAAGCCATTTACGATCAGTTTAAAACCAATATGCTTATGCTTATTGCCAAAGCCCGTTCGGTGGGTAAAATTCCAATAATTGCTAATGTGTATCCACGAGCCGATTTTGGCTTAACAGAATACAATTATGTGAAGCAAATAGATATGCTGATTCACGAATGGGATGTACCCAGTTTCAATCTGTTAGGCTGTATAGACGATGGAACAGGCAAATGGCCTTTGCTCTATCAGCACGACAATTCGCACCCCAACGACGACGGTCATACCGAATTATCGTACAGCATTGTACCAACACTTTTTGATGCATTAAATGCCGGAAAAGCACAGCCCGTCAAACAATCAGGCACTTATTTATCACTGAACAAAACCACTGCTAATCATCAACTTGCTTTTACTCCCGACAATACTTTTCATTCGTTCACAACTTCGGTCGATTTTAAAACTACCGGTACCGGATCGATTCTGAGTTTTCCACAAGGTGCTGTTGATGGAATTGTTTCAATCGATGCCACTACCGGATTTCTTACGTATCAATCGCCAAACGGAGGATTCATAACTGGCACAACGATTATAAATGATGGTCAGTGGCACAACGCTACCCTGAGTCATTATTATGCACAAGGTTTTACCGTTCTGTATTGCGATGGCGTTGCAGTGAATACAATCAATGAAAAACTGCTGGCTATTGCATTTAATCTATTCGACTCCAACGCACCGACATCGGTTGATTATCGAAACTGGTTTTTCTACCGTTCAGGGATGAATCAGATGGAAATAACCGGTTTGACAAGCGGCAAAATGCTGAAATCGAGCTTAGAATTGTATGCACCACTCGATGGACAAGCTATTTTGGGTTCGAATCAGCTTGTAAATCTGGCTCAGAGTTTAAATACGATTCAACTGATTGACAATTCGAAAACAAGTCAAACGATTACATTCGCAGCTATTCCTACCAAAGTTCCCGGTGATGCCGATTTCAGTGTTGTGGCTACAGCAAGTTCCGGATTAGCCGTTACACTCACAAGTTCAAATACCGCAGTGGCAACTATCGTAAATGGAAATATCCATATTGTCGGTGCAGGTATTTCAGTTATCACAGCCTCACAAGCCGGCGACGACACCTACAAATCAGCCATTTCTGTTCGTCAGACGCTTACTGTTAATGGTACCAATCAAACCATCACTTTTCCGGCATTATCTGCCAAAGTTTATGGCGATGCCGATTACAGTCCGGGTGCAAGCGCCAGTTCAGGTCTCACAGTAACTTATTCCAGTTCAAACACCTATGTAGCCACAATTGTAAACGGCAATATACATTTGGTTGGACCGGGAACTGCCACGATAACTGCTTCACAGGCAGGCAATGCAATTTACAATGCTGCTCCGGATGTTTCTCAATCATTGAAAGTTACATCCATTATTCCAACCACCGGCTTGTACAACGAGGTTTTTGATTATATTTTAGGACCATTGAACGGACAGGGTTCGTGGACTGAAGCCGGAACTATCACCACCGGAACGGGCACACGTACCATAACCAGCGGTGCATTAACGTATTCGGACGAGTATGGAACGTATATCCTTTCAGCACTTGGAAAATCGATGACAATTAGCCTTTTATCCGGCACTACAGTTTCTGATTTTAAAGCTTACAAACCATTCAGTGCTACTTCCATCAGTTCAGGGGTACTGTATTTAAGCTTTTTGCTCAAAGTAAATGCGAGTGTATCGTCAACCAATCAGGAAGCTTTCGGGATGGCTGATGGAACCAGTGCAGGACCAAAAGTTGTGATTGGCAAAACAACGACCGGTTTTTACAAACTTGGTACGGTGCGTGGGGCAACTACCTCTGCTGATTATAAATATGCCGCCTCTCCTACCTCCTTAACCGTAGGAGCAACCAATCTGATTGTGTTGAAATATGATTTTTCAAGTTCTACATCATCCATTTACATCAATCCTAAACTCGGCGACTCAGAACCATCATCTCCTGAAATTTCGGATAATACTTCGACCACCATCCGAACCAAACTCACCAATTTATGGTCGAGAGCACAGGGAACAGTTACACAAAATTTGACTATTGGAGGTGTAAGGGTATCAAATACCTGGGCTGATGCAGTTGAAAAAGTTACAATTACTTCTATTTCCACCCGAACTTTAAATACATCTCAACTTTCATTACGGGTTGTTGACAAGACTATACTTGCATCCGAAACCGGTACATTCAGAGTTTACAACCTGCAGGGTTTGCTTCTACTCCGGGTGAAAAATACGAACAAACTGATTACGGATTTAAACACCGGTTTGTATATTGTTTGCTTCTCAAACGAGAACGGACAGGAAGTTTCTCAAAAGATTATTATTCACTAATACTGCGGCTAAATAAAATATTGAGGGATTTATCTATGCGCTTTAAAAATTATATTCTTTTATTGATTCTCTTGTTAAATGGACATCTAGTTTTTTCTCAACCAATTAGATGTCAGCTTTGGCAATGGAATACAACACTTCATTTAACTGATAATGAGGGGAGAAACTATACAGTTTCTCCCTACCTTTGGGTTCCACCAGCTTGTAAGAAGCTTAATGCAGTAATGTTTTCCAGTACAGCCATACTGGAACAAACTACTATTGAAAATCCCGGGATTCGCGCTGTTTGTGCTAAATATGGAATCGCAATTGTTTGGTCTGATACTCAGTTTTATCACGACGAAACAACCGGATTGAAACAAATCGATGATATTCTGGCACAGTTTGCAGAAATATCGGGTTACGATGAACTTAAATCAGTTCCCTGGATTCCCGTTGGACATTCTGCAACCCTGAGAATGATTCGGGATATGGCCAAAACCAAAATGAATAAACTTGCATGTATGATAATGCATAAAAACAACAATGGATTTGGCTACAGTTCTGAAGTTCCGGTACTGACAACCTATGGTGAATTCGTGGAATGGGACAGCTATACTGTTGATTTAAAAACAAATGGAACAAAAGATAAAGCTTATCCGGCTATAATGAAAGCCCGGGAGGCTAACATTCCGGTTTCGTATTTCTCCGATCCGAATACAGGACATTTTGATTGCAGTAAATCATTGATGAAAAACATATCGAAATGGTTGGACGATATTTGTGCAATCCGCTTTGATTCTGAAGGCAATTTAAAAACAATTTCTTTGGAAAAGGGATGGGTTTGTCAACTACCTGTCCCTGGATTTACAGGTTTTAAACTGAAACCCTATTCTCAGGCAAGTGATTCTGAAAAAATAAACGCATGGTATCCAACTTACGAAACAGCATTGGCAGCCTATAACATGGCTAATGTTTCTATGACCCGAAAGCCTCAAATTGCCGGATTTGCTGATATGCAGGGAAATTACGAAACTGGCTGGTGGCGGGCTATTATGTATAATATTCCATATCTTTTAGAAATTAACGGGACATTAAAAATCAAAACTATTCCTTACCTCAAAATGCCAAACGGACAGTATGCAAATAAATTTACTGATAACAAGAATAGTCCGGAATATGAAAAACTGTACTCTTTTTCAAATAAGAATGATGACTTTGAAAACTCCGGCAATCCACTTGAAACTGAAGCGATGAGTGGAAACTTAAATAAAATTGATAATCAGACATTTGAATATATTCCACGATTCAATTCAGCCTCCTATCTGATTGTCAAACAACAAGGAAATGAGAATTTCCGCAGTTCTGTTCAACCTGGACGTTTGAACTTTCAATCCATAACTCATGGAAAAGAAAATCTGATTACATTCCCTCCTGTTTCAAATCAGGAGCTGAAGCAAATTCAAGCTATAAAACTCAATGCATCAAGCTCTTCAGGACTTAAAGTGAAGTATTTTGTGAAATTTGGAGCTGCCCGAATTGAATCTACGAATCGATTAATAATTGAAAAAGAAAATATACCGCCTAAAACAAAATTTCCTTATGAAATCTCAGTAACTGCATATCAGTTAGGTTCTCAAAATGATTCAGTAAAAACTGCAACTTCTGTTTCTTGCACTTTTAATATTTATAACACAAAATAAATTCCATAAAAAAACACTTCTATTTTAACATATTTGGTGTATTTTTACATGTTTTGGCCTATCAATTTATGTTTTACAACAGTTTTTGAAAAATATAGCTGAAAATATTTTTTTATTGTCTAAGCATGTAGTATTTTTGGTCAACCAAAT
>CAIQOG010000360.1 GCA_903873355.1 uncultured Bacteroidales bacterium | reverse complement strand
ATTCGATACACATTAATATCTTTACGGGTTGGAAATTTGTGGAAACCGTTTCCGTCAAATATAAGCGTTCCACCCGGCTTAATTTTACTTTCAAATCGATCTAATGACGGTTGATTTAGTACAATGGCTGTGTCGTAAGTATTCAGTACGGGCGAACTGATTCGTTCATCACTAAGAATTACAGTTACATTGGCTGTGCCACCGCGTTGTTCAGGTCCGTATGACGGCATCCAACTCACTTCCTGACCTTGCATTAATCCTGAGTATGCAAGAATTTTACCCATCGAAAGCACTCCTTGTCCGCCAAATCCGGCTATTATTATTTCTTCTGTCATGATATTCAATTAAAAATTCTCAATTTCCAATTTCCAATTTTTTTAAATTGAGAATTGGTTATTAATAATTGGAAATTAGTTATTCGTCTTTCAAATCGCCAAGCGGATAGGCGGGAAACATATTTTCCACCATCCAGTCATTAGCAGCTTCGGGTGACATTTTCCAGCCGGCATTACAGGTAGAAACAACTTCAACAATCGAAGTCCCTTTACCTTTCATCGAGTTTTCGAATGCTTTTTGAATGGCTTTTTTTGTTTTACGAACTGTAGCAACTGTATGAACAGCCTGACGAGTAACATAGCAGGTTCCATCCAATTGTGCCAATAGTTTTGTAATATCCAGCGGGTGTCCGTTTAATGGCACTGTACGTCCGTTTGGTGAAGTGGATGATTTCATTCCGTGGAGTGTTGTAGGTGCCATTTGACCACCGGTCATACCATAAATACCATTGTTAATGAATATAATTGCGATGTTTTCACCACGGTTACAGGCATGAATTGTTTCGGCAGTCCCAATTGCAGCAAGGTCACCATCGCCCTGATAGGTGAAAACCAAACGGTCAGGTAAAAGTCGTTTTACTGCTGTTGCTAAAGCCGGAGCGCGTCCGTGAGCAGCCTGCTGCCAATCGATATCCAGGTATTTGTAGGCGAAAACAGCACAACCAACCGGCGCTATACCAATAGTTATTTCCTGTACACCCATTTCTTCAATAATCTCTGCAATAATTTTATGAACCACACCATGACTACAACCGGGGCAATAATGCATGGGCGTATCGTTCATTACCTTCGTTTTGGCATAAACCAGATTGGCAGGATTAATAATATCGTTTGTTGTCATACGTTTTTTATTTGTTTACAAGTTTCGTCATTAGTGCATTAAATACACCATCAGGTGAAGGATTCATACCACCCATTCGTCCATAAAACTCAACCGGCACACGACCATTTACAGCCAGTCTTACATCTTCAACCATCTGACCGGCACTCATTTCCACGGTTAACATCGATTTTACTTTGTCAGCATATTTGCTGATAATTTCAGTTGGAAAAGGGAACAGTGTTATCGGACGAATTAGTCCGACTTTAATTCCTTCAGCACGTGCCATATCTACTGCTTTTTGACTTACGCGGGCGCAGGTTCCAAATGCAATAATAAGATATTCAGCATCTTCACACATAACTTCTTCGAAAAGAACTTCATTCTTTTCAATTTCACGATATTTAGCCTGTAAACGGATATTTGTATCTTCCATTTCCTGAGCATCCAGCGACAAAGTTGTGATAACATTAGGTTTTCTGTTTGCAGGTTTTCCTAATGTTGCCCAGGGCATTTTTGTGCGTATCTCATCTTCGGTTAATCGGGGTTGGAAGGGCGGAAGAACTACTTTCTCCATCATTTGACCAATAATACCATCGGCTAGAATCATTGCCGGAGTGCAGTATTTGAAAGCCAGCTCGAAAGCCAGCACTGTATGGTCGGCCATTTCCTGAACGGAAGCAGGAGCAAGGGTAATAAGTTTGTAATCACCGTGGCCACCGCCTTTAACTGCCTGAAAATAATCGGCCTGACTTGGTTGTATGGTTCCTAACCCGGGACCACCACGCATTACGTTTACAACCAGACAGGGTAGCTCACCTGCTGCAATATAGGAAATTCCTTCCTGCATCAGACTTACACCGGGACTCGAAGAACTTGTCATGGATTTTTTTCCGCAGGAAGCAGCACCGTAAACCATGTTGATAGATGATGTTTCGCTTTCGGCCTGAAGAACCACCATTCCGGTTGTATTCCAGGGTTCCTGTTCCATCAGTGTTTCCATTATTTCTGACTGTGGTGTTATAGGATAACCAAAATATCCATCGCATCCACAACGAATGGCAGCATGGGCAATTGCTTCATTGCCTTTCATTAATCTGACATCTTCGTGTATATGTTTTTTAGAATCGCTCATTTTGTTGGTTTTTTGTAAGATTTGTGGTTTAAACTCTTACTTTATAAACAGTTATACATGCATCCGGACAAACATAAGCACAGGCAGCGCAACCAACACAATCATCCGGATTTGCCATCATGCTGAAATTATATCCTTTGGAATTTGCTTCTTTGTTTAGAATCAAAACGTCGGAGGGGCATGCTACAACGCAAAGATTGCAGCCTTTGCAACGTTCGGTATTTACAACCACGGCACCTTTTACTTTTGCCATTATTCTTCTGATTTTTAAATTGTCTTGCAAATGTAACTAAAATTGACTAAAAACGTGTTTTAATGAAAGTCTTTTTGTGCTGTTTTAGTCTGTAATAATAACCTTTTTGTAACTATTAATAATGGTTATTTACAATAGTAACTAATCTGTTTTTTATTCTTACAAATTGTAATTTATTTAACTACAAAACGTTTTTTGAGTTAGCAAAAATTTTAATTAGTCGAATTGTTATTTTATTTTAAAAATTATTGTTTACATGTCACATTTCTAAATGTTCAGCTTTTAAACAGCTGAGTTTGTAAATAGTTAGTTAATGTTCCCAACTATTAAATGGATGTTTGCTTAAATATGAATTATTATATTGTTTGCTTTGAGTTACTTCCTCACCTAACCATTCTGGTTTACTGAAAGTTGCATCTTCTGTCTCAAGTTCCAGTTCGGCTACTGTTAAACCTTCATTTTCGCTGTGAAATTCATCTACTTCAAAAGTTTGACCTTCAAAGATTACTTCATACCGTGTTTTATCAATAATGATGGGTTGACAAAGTTGTAACAAGTCCTGTGCTTCTTTAAATGGGATTTCTTTTTCCCATTCGTAGCGACTAAGGCCGGATTCACTTCGCATTCCTTTGATGGTCAGATATCCTTTATCACCTTTGATTCTGACACGGACAGTGCGCCCGGAGACGGTTGACAGATAGCCCTGCGCAATGCGATAGCTCTTAGAGGCAAGATGCTTGTATTCTCCTTTTACGAGGAATTTTCGTTCGATTTCGAGCATATTATTTAATATTGGAACGCGGATAAACACTGATTTAGCGGATCATCCCGATAAATATCGGGACGGATTTAAAACATTAAAATGTTTTGATTTTTGCTAATCGTTCTATTCTTCGTTGTTATTGAGTTTTTTATATTTATTCATTAATACTTTTCGTTTATATTCAGATTGCTTTCCGAAATTCATCATGAAACCTAATTCTATATGGGTAGCTTTAAGATAGTTAATAAGTTGATATTCATGTTCTATTGATAAATTGGATACAGCCTTTAATTCAATGATTATTTTCTCATCCACCACAATATCAGCATAATAAGTTCCAACAATCATATTCTCATAAAATACTTCGATTGGATGTTGACATTTCACTTTTAAACCTAATTTCTGCAATTCATATGATAAAGCATTTTCATAAACCTTTTCAAGAAACCCAT
>CAIQOG010000359.1 GCA_903873355.1 uncultured Bacteroidales bacterium | reverse complement strand
TGATTAATGAATTACCAGAGCAAACTATAGATTAATTATGGCAGAAGGAACTAAAGAAAAGCATTTTGAAGAGCACATTGTAAAATACCTTACAAAAATTGCTCAGCCTGAATTTCCTGAATATACAGAGAAAGATCCCTCCTGTTATAATAAAGACCTATGCCTTATTCCGGAGGATGTTTTAGCCTTTATTAAAGATACACAGCCTCAAAAGCACAGAGCCTTGCAGCTGCAGTATGGAGAAAAGACGGATGCAAAGATCGTTGAACATGTGGCTCTGAATCTCAATAAGTACAAAACGCTGCATGTATTACGGGAAAAGTTAAAGGACAGTGGGCAATACCTGAATTTGGTATTCTTTAAGCCAAGTCATGGCAAAACACCGGAACACCAGGAATGGTATGCTAAAAACAGGCTCACCATTATCCGACAGCTGAAATATTCAAAGAGGAATGAAAATGCAATTGACATTGTACTCTTTATCAATGGAATTCCGGTTATTACCATTGAGCTTAAAAATGCGCTCACCGGCCAGTACCTTCACGATGCAATAAAACAATATATACGGGACCGCGATCCACGCGAACCTTTATTGGAATTTAAACGGTGCCTGGTACATTTTGCTGTAAGTACCGAAAAGGTCAGCATGTGTACAGAACTTAAAGGAAAAAGCACATTCTTTCTGCCTTTCAACAAAGCATTGGTAAATGAAAATCCTGACGGATTTGCCACCTCTTATTTATGGGAAGATGTTCTGCGTAAAGATTCGCTGCTTGATTTGATGCAGAATTACATCAACATTCAGATTAATAAAGAAAAATTCTACGATCCTCAGACAAAAGACCTTAGAGAAAAAGAAAAACCTGCGCTTATCTTTCCCCGCTACCATCAGCGCCGGGCAGTACAATCACTTTTAACTGCTGTAAAAAATGAAGGAGCTGGTCATAAATACCTGGTACAGCATTCTGCCGGTTCTGGTAAATCAAATACTATTGCATGGTTAACGCATCAGTTATCGGGCTTGCACCAGCATACTGCCGATATGAAATCACTGTTTACCAGCATAATTGTTGTTACCGACAGGCGGATTTTGAACAAACAGATTTCTGATTGCATCCTTCAGTTTCAGCAAGTGCCCGGATCAGTTACTTACATCGACGAGACTAAGTCAAGCTCAGTATTAACTGAGGCAATTGAGCAGGGAAAGAACATCATTGTTACCACATTGCAGCGCTTTCCTATTATTTCAGATGCGGTTGCCAGAAATAAGGACAAGACATACGCGGTCATCATCGACGAAGCACACAGCTCACAAGCCGGTGAATCTGCGCGCCATCTGCGTAAAGCTTTGTCACTCGAGGAGGCAGAAACAGCTGATGCACCTGAAAAAGACCTGGATGAAATCATCGAAGAAGAAATCAGGCAAAAAGGGGATCAGGGAAATATTTCTTTCTTCGCATTTACTGCCACACCCAAGCCCAAAACAGTTGAAATGTTTGGCACGGTTCGCAACGATAAAAAAGAAGCTTTTGATTTATACACCATGGAGCAGGCTATCAAAGAAGGCTTCATCCTGGATGTGCTTAAAAATTACATGAGTTGGAAACGGTATTACAAACTAATAAAGCGTACTGAGATTGTCGATAAAGAGTACGAAAAGAAAAAAACAGTACGTCTGCTTTCATCCTATGTCGATCTTCAGGATCATGCTATCGAAAAGAAGGCCAGGGTAATGATCGAGCATTTTGTGGCACAAACGCAAAATGAAATCCAGGGCAAGGCAAGGGCAATGCTTGTAACCCGTTCCAGGCTACATGCTGTCCGTTTCAAGCGCAAGTTCGATGATATCATGCGCGAAATGAAACTGCCCTACGATGCCCTTGTTGCTTTCAGTGGTACTGTCACCGATGCCGAAACCGGCCAGGATTACACCAAGGAAAATATGAACAAACTGGGCGGCAAGATTGATGTTGCTGCAGCTCTTAAATATCCCCAACACCGCATTCTGATTGTGGCAAATATGTATCAGACGGGCTTCGATGAGCCAATGCTCCACACCATGTTTGTGGATAAGAAACTTGGAGGTACAAACACCGTTCAAACATTAAGCCGTCTGAACAGAACCGCACCGGGCAAGGATTCCACTATGATTCTTGATTTTGTGAACGATCCGGAACAAGTTCAGGAAGATTTTCAGCAGTACTATGGCAGCAACTATATGGAACTTGATGATCAAACGGACCCTAACAGTTTGTACGAAGTCCAGGCTAAAGTGGAGTCTTTCAATGTTATCTATAAGAATGATATTGAATCATACGCTAAAATCTTTTTTATTAAAGGCGACCAGAAAGAAAAGTTACAACCCATTCTTAATACGGTTGTAGTTCGCTATAATGCCGAACTGGATGAAGACCAGAAGGTGGCATTCAAAGCCCATATTAAGAATTTCGTGCGCTTATATCGGTTTCTGGCTCAAATTATCACTTTTACCGATGTGGAATTAGAAAAGTACTATGTTTTTCTTTCCGATCTGTTTAAAAAATTACCGGCAAGTCCCAATGCGCTTCCAACGGAAGTACTGGAAGAAATCAACCTCGAAAGTTATAAATTACAACATCAGTTTACCACTGAGTTAAAATTGCAGAGTAGCGATACAGCCATGAAAGGAATGACACCAGGCGGAGTTGGATTGACAGAAGACGAATTTGAGTGGCTCACCAAAATCATTAAGATATTGAATGAAACGTATGGCCTGGATCTTAAAGATGAAGACCGGGTTGAGTTCGAACGCATGAAAAACAATATCTATGCAAATGATGACCTCATGAGTTTCTTCAACAACCACAATACAAAGGACAACATCAAAGATAAATTTGACGAAGAAGTCGATAACGAACTCTTAAACTACATCAATACTAAGCTCGAATTTTACAACAAACTCACCGAGGATAAAGTAAACCTCATGTTCAAACAACTCTGGTTTAATGACCTGTATGATTCAAAGGTTAGAGGGATTATACCAACTAAACAATAAGCTGAAAACCAATGTCACATCTTTATAAAATAGGTTTAGAGAATTTCAGGGTATTTAAAGAATACACTGAAATTGAGTTCGCCCCGATTACGGTTTTAACCGGTGCAAATAATTCTGGTAAAAGCTCTGTGATAAAATCTTTGTATTTGTTAAAAGATAATTTTTCCAAAAGCAACCCTTTTGACTCACCTTACCTTATGAAAGGAAAGTTGAATTTTACAGGGGAAAGCCACAAACTTGGGCAATTCGATCTGATTTGCAACGGTCTTGACAAACCAGCTAAATTCTCTATCCCGACGAGAATGAAAGGAATTGGTGAAGGATTAATGCTGACCTTGCACTTCGATCATGATAATTCAAATGATTTAGGCAATGCTAAATTGATAGAATTATCTCTGCACAACACCTCTAAATCGAAGTTGATTTTTAGGTATTTTATAAAAAATAATGAGGGAAAAGTATATGCGGATTACGCTTATTTCTATGCTCAATTTGAAAGGCTTTTAGTCAACCAAATGAAAGGAAAGCGCAAAATAATGGGATCATTTATAAAAGATGAGAAACTAAAATCTACGGATGGTTTATGCTTTTACCCGTTCCCGTTCATAGAGTTTGAGCAGTATGGATTCCTTAGCGAAGAATTGATAAATTTCAAAAAAGACTCAGGTGAAGAAAAAATATTGTCATGTTTAAATTTTGTTTTCTTTTTAATGGAGAAGAAGCTTATCGACTATAAATATTTTAATATCGATCTAAACGAATCTGACCCTATAATTCAATATTTGAAAAAGGTTCACGATTTTGATGACAAAACTGTTAATGCTCTGATACACGAATTTAATTCCCATATCTTTAAAAGCCTGAATAAATTAACTGAAGGCTACTCCATTGAAGAAAGTGAAATACATGATCTGGAGGATGATATTCCCGAAATACTGTCGAATTTCTTTCGTTTCGAATTAGCTGATGAAAATTTTAATCTTGTTGAGTACCTTTTGGAAGAAGCAGGTCTTGACCATTTAAAGAATCTTAATGAGGATATGGATGCTTCTGATGTTCGATTTCATGAAACTATCTATGCTATTCAGGAAAATTATTCCGAAAGAGATAAACTCATGGCATTTTTGCAAAAATTCATGGCACAAGGATTGTATGAAATTCTTTATAATGCTTCTGTTTATTTCAATAAATTAAACTCATTGGATGCCGTAAGAGCTAATACACAAAGGCTTTATACATATAAATCCCAGGGTACTGATTTCAATGAACTTATACACGAATTTCTTGAGCGCAATTTGAATAATGACAATAACTCTATGGAATTCATTAATAAATGGCTTACTTGTTTTGGATTTTCAGGTGGTTTGGCTTTTGAT
>CAIQOG010000358.1 GCA_903873355.1 uncultured Bacteroidales bacterium | reverse complement strand
GTTAGATTACCCTTCTTTGAATGATGAAATCACAGTTGTAAAAAACACAACATCCAACAAAAAGGTAGAACTTAAAAAAATACTCACTAATGATGAAATAATCTATTTTCAAGACCTAGTTCGTAAAATTCCAGTAACCGAAAATGTATTAGAATTTGCTGTGAAGCTTGCCTCTAAAAGTCGACCTAATACCGAACACGCTGCCGAAATAGCCAACAAATATCTATCATGGGGTGCAGGTCCAAGAGCCTCTCAGTACTTAATCGTTGGAGCAAAATGTCATGCTATAATAAAGGGGAAATATTCTCCCGACATCGAAGATGTAAAATCAGTTGCTGCCTCAATTCTACGCCATCGAATTGTTCTCAATTACAAAGCCGAAGCCGAAGGGATTTCTGTCGACAAAATCATTGCCGAATTATTAAAATTAGGTGTCGACAAAGATGAAATTTACCGTAGGGTTTTCAATACTTATTCAGCAGACAGGTTAAGATTGATGGGATTTTGCCTGTTTCATAAAATGAAAATATTCCCGGAATATAAAGCTGCATTAATCACTCTGACAAGTAAAGAACTTTATCAGTTTAATTTTCAAAATGGTGATGCTGAGGGTTTTGTAAATATACCATTATCCATAGCAGGAGTTGATTTTTCGGTATTTATGCGTGAAGATACAGATAAAATAAAAATCTCATTACGTTCGCAGGGAACTTTTCCGGCAAACAAAGTGGCTGCTGAGTTGTTTAACGGTGGTGGTCATCTGAACGCAGCCGGTGGTGAAAATTTTCTGACTTTAGCGGAAACAGTTAAGAAGTTTGAGGACGCTTTGCCTGATTATAAAGATTTTTTGGAATAAGACCCCAAACCCCTAAAGGGGCTTTATGAGGTTGATTTTTTAAACTTAAAATATTCCCCTTAAAGGATTAGCGGTAGTTATATGAAATATCTGATAATACTTGGTGACGGAATGGCCGATGAGCCAATCGCGTCGCTTGGAAATAAAACATGCTTACAGGCTGCCAATAAGCCAAACATAGATAAAATTGCTTCACTTGGACGCAGTGGTTTGCTCGATACAATTCCCGAGGGATTTGCGCCGGGAAGTGAAATTGCTAATATGAGCGTGATGGGCTACGATGTGCCGAAAGTTTTTGAAGGACGTGGTTCGTTGGAAGCGGCAAGCATGGGTATTGATATTGAGGAAGGCGAAATGGCCATGCGCTGCAACCTTATTTGTATTGAAAATGGAAAAATAAAGAATCATTCGGCCGGGCATATCAGCAACGAAGAAGCCACCGAACTGATTCTTTTTTTGCAGGATAAACTTGGGAATGAACAGATTAATTTCTTTGCGGGAGTTTCGTACCGCCATTTGTTGAAAATTAAAGGAGGAAAAAAACAATTGAGTTGTACTCCGCCTCATGATGTGCCGGGTACGCATTTTGCCGATGTGATGATAAAAGCTGAAATTGCCGAAGCTGTAGAAACTGCTGATTTGCTGAATAATCTGATTCTTCGTTCGCAGGAATTACTCGAAAACCATCCGGTAAATCTGAAACGAGCGGTTGCCGGAAAAGACAAAGCCAACAGTATCTGGCCCTGGTCGCCGGGATACAAACCTGCCATGAAAACCATGCAGGAACTTTATGGGTTAAAAAGCGGATCGGTGATATCGGCTGTGGATTTAATTCGTGGAATAGGTGTTTATGCCGGACTGAAAGTGATTTATGTGGATGGTGCAACCGGACTTTATAATACAAATTATGAAGGAAAAGCACAGGCAGCTATTGATGCGCTTCACACCGATGATTTTGTGTATTTGCATATTGAAGCCAGCGACGAAGCCGGTCATGAAGGAGATGTGGATTTAAAAATAAAAACGATTGAATTCCTCGATTCCCGGGTTGTGAAACCGATTTTTGACGAAGTTTCTACATGGAACGAACCAGTAACCATCGCCATTTTGCCCGATCATCCTACACCCTGTGTTTATAAAACGCATACCTGTTCGCCGGTTCCGTTTGTTATTTATCGTCCGGGTGAAAAGGCTGATAATGTAACAGTTTATGATGAGTTTGCGGCAGAAAAAGGAAGTTATGGATTGCTGAAAGGCATGGAGTTTATGCAGACATTGATAAAATAAAAAGACGACCCCTAACCCCTAAAGGGGAATTGGGTTTGTTTCGTCTCTTTTTACTTTATACTAATTTGATTACAAAATATACTAATCTTAATTCCCCTTTAGGGGTTAGGGGTCATTAAATGAAATATTACAGTACCAACAAAAAAGTGAGTGGCGTAAGTTTACAGGACGCCGTAGTGAAGGGATTGGCCGAAGACAAAGGCCTGTTTATGCCCGATTTGATTAAGAAACTGCCTCAGTCGTTTTTTGATACGATTGAAACACTTTCGTTTCAGGAAATGGCCTATGTGGTTGCAGATGCTTTTTTCGGCGAAGATGTGGAAGCTGAATCATTGAAGAAAATAGTGTATGAAACACTGAATTTCGATGTGCCGTTGGTGC
>CAIQOG010000357.1 GCA_903873355.1 uncultured Bacteroidales bacterium | reverse complement strand
GAGTGAGCACGCAATGCAGGAACACGAACACACAAAGCGCTTACTTCCACATCGGAATGCATAATTTTGCGGGTTTCGTGATACATTTTCATTTCTTCCTTGGTGTAACCGTTGTCGGTAAATACATCAACTTGTGGAATTAGGTTATAGGCCAACTGATAAGCAAATTTGTTTACAACCACTTCCTGACCTTCCATTATCTGACGGTATTGTTGTTCCAGTTCATCCATAGCTGCTGCACCTGCACCCGAAGCTGCCTGATAGGTAGATACATGAACACGTTTGATATGCGACAGGTTTTCAATAGCCTTCAATGCTACTACCATTTGAATAGTGGTACAGTTTGGATTGGCAATAATTCCGCGCGGACGATCTTTAGCGTCAGCAGCATTCACTTCGGGAACAACCAATGGAATGTCGGTATCCATGCGGAAAGCCGATGAGTTGTCAATCATTACAGCACCGAATTTGGTAATATCTTCGGCAAATTCTTTGGATATACTTGCACCAGCTGAGGTGAAAACTAAATCGAACGGTTTAAAATCGTCGCCGTGTTTAAGCTCTTTCACGGTGAGTTTTTCACCTTTGAACTCATATACACTACCCGCACTGCGACTCGAACCAAAAAGGCTCAGATCTGTCAATGGGAAATTGCGTTCGGCCAACACACGCAAAAATTCCTGGCCTACGGCGCCACTGGCACCTACAATTGCTACTCTCATTGTTTTTTAATAATTAAAAAATTTATATCTTTGTACGACCTAAAATCTCACCATTTAATGGTAGGGTCATTCGAAAATTGACTGCAAAAGTAATTCATTTTTATATATTTAGCAACCAATATGAAGAAATCGGTTTTGATTATTATGATTTTTCTGCCATTTTTTTGTTTCGGTCAGGTTAATGAAAGTTTTTTGGATGGAAACTTTATAAATAACCCAATTTGGACAGGTACAACGGCAAATTTTACAGTGAATAATGGTTTGCAATTGCAGTCACAAGCTACAACGACTTCCACCTCGTATTTGTTTACCCCATCCGAAGCTTTTGACGATGCAGTTTGGGAATGTTGGGTGAAAATTAATTATAATCCTTCGTCGGCAAATTATTCGGCTGTTTATATAGCTTCCGATAAAAATGATTTAACTTTGGGCTGTTATGGATATTTTGTGAAAATAGGTGATACACAGGATGATGTTTCACTATGGCTTCAGGAAGGTACGAAAAAGACCAAGATTATTGACGGTACAGATAAACGAACCGACCGCAGTCCGTGTGAACTGAAGATAAAAGTTACCCGTGATGGTCAGGGCAATTTTAAATTGTACAGCAAGCTGGCTTCTGAAACCGATTATGTGCAGGAAGGGTTAGCAGTTCAGAATAATGTAGTGAAAAAGAGCAGTTATTTTGGATTGCTGTATGCCAACTCTTCCACAACTGGTGCAGATTATTATTTTGACGACATTGTAGTAACCGGAACAAAAGCTCCCGACCACGATACTCCGCTATGGACATCGTTCACGTTGGTTCAACCTAAGCAATTGAATCTTGGATTTTCGGAAGCAATGGATTTTTCAACCGCTGCATTTGGTGTCGATCAGGAAATGGGAGAGCCATCTTCGCGGAGTATTGCAGCTGATAAAAAGTCTGTATTACTTACTTTTGGTCAGGATTTTGAACGTGGAAAGATTTATACTCTGCAGGTTTCGGGACTGACTGATTTAGCCGGAAACCCATTGGCTGAAACACAGCGTACCATTGGCATATCAGAGGCTGTTGCACAGGGTGATTTGATTTTCAACGAGGTTATGTTTGAGAATCCGGATAGTTCCGCGGAGTATATTGAGCTGTATAATAAATCGGATAAACTGCTCGATATATCCGGTCTGGTGTTTACCAACCGAAAAATGGATGGCAGCCTGAATTCCGGCAATAAAATTCCGGATAAAACCCAATTATTGCCGAAAAGCTATCTCGCCATGACTTCGGATGCCAATAAAGTGCGGAAATACCACAATTGTCCTCCCGAAAGTAATATAATCAGCACCGAATGGAGCACGTTGAACAATGAGAGTACCACACTCGTACTTTGTAATTCTGCCAAAGATACGATATATGACGAACTAACTTATAATACCAACTGGCATCATGTTTTGGTGAAAAATTCGAAAGGTGTTGCATTAGAGCGGATTAACCCCGATTTGCCTACTCAGGATAAAAGTTCTTGGCACTCAGCGGCGTCTGAAGTAAATTACGGAACACCCGGATATAAAAATTCTCAGTTCAGAGAAATTGAAGCAGTGGCAAATGACCCCAAATTTGTGTGGACAGACCCCGAAGCTTTTTCGCCAGATAATGATGGAGTGGACGACGTGTGCTTTATTCGCTACAAAACCGAAGCAAGTGGTTGTGTTGCTAATGCTATTATTTTCAATGCAGTAGGTGTTAAAACATATCAATTGGCATCCAATATTTTACTGGCTAATGAAGGTTTCCTGACCTGGGATGGTAAAACAGATACCGGAAAGAATGCCAATGTGGGTGCGTATGTGCTTTATTTTGAAATGTTTAATCCACAAACAGGCTCCCGAAAACAGCTAAAACTTCCAATTGTAGTCTCTTCCCGATAATTTTGAATTATTAACACGCTATTATTCAACAAATCAGCTATCTTTGCAACGTTTTTTTAAAAACCCCTTACCCCTAAAGGGAGATTTAAGAAGAGAATATAAACTAAATATTTTTCCCTTTAGGGGATAGGGGACTTTTATATTTATGGAGAAAGTAAGTTATGCTTTAGGTTTAAGCCTGGGAAACAATTTGTTAGGAAGTGGTGTAGCAGCGTTAGATTATGCCAAACTTGCCAAAGGAATTCAGGATGTGATGGAACAAAATGCACCTGAAATCAGTTATCAGGAG
>CAIQOG010000356.1 GCA_903873355.1 uncultured Bacteroidales bacterium | reverse complement strand
TGATTAATGGTAAATTGTAAATGAATAAATCGTAAATTAAAAAGATGGGAACTTCATATATTTATAAACGCGATGCTTCGCGATTGTTTATCGCCCTCAGGGAGAACGGAAAACGTTTCAAAATCTATATTCCGAAAGAGTCTCAGCCGGTTATCGACGGAGTGGAGCAGGATATCGACTTTGTTGAACAGGAAGATTTTCACTATGCTTTCGACTGGAAAGGCAAGCGTTTTCACTGTGAACTTGTGTCTCGCGACCAAAACAAAGCGGTGGTAAAAGTGAACGGTGTGGAATACAAATTCAGCCTGGAATCGCTTTTCTCATATATCCGCCGGGGTATGATTAATTCGGACTCCAACAAGCTGAATGAAAACAATATAGTGGCACCTATGCCGGGTAAAATTGTGGATATTTTCCTTGCCGAAGGTGATTTGGTAAACGCAGGTGAACCAATTCTGAGCCTAGAAGCCATGAAAATGCAAAACGAAATTTCGGCCAACTGTAACGGTGTGATTCGTAAAATTCGGGTTCACAGCGGTCAATCGGTTATGAAAGACGAATTGCTGGTAGAAATCAACTCGATTGACGTTTAAAAATACCCCATAATCCCCCTAAAGGGCGAAACCAGATACTGAATTTCCCACAATTATCCTGAAAGATTAGTTGTGGGATTTTTTTGTTTAAAATTTATAGGACTAAATAATACAGTTTTTCGGTTGGCTTTTGTATCTTTGTGATTCAAATAACGCCTGCCGCGTTGGTTGATACTTCATTAGTTATGAAAAAAACCGGTCTGATTTGCTTCCTGTTTTTACTGTTAGTCAGTGTTTCGGCATTTGCCGTAAAACCTCTGCGGTTTGCATTGTTTACCGATTTGCACATTTCGGTACTGAAACCCCAAAATGCTGAAGATCTGAAACTTGCTGTAGATGAAGTAAATGCCAATCCGCAGTTGAACTTTGTGTTGGTGGATGGCGATGATACCGATTTGGGCGATACTGCTTCGCTGAAAATAGCGAAACAGTTGCTCGACAAACTGAATAAACCATATTATATCACTACCGGAAACCACGATACTCTTCACGGAAAGATTGGTTCGGGGGCTTTTATTAGTGTATTTGGTAAAGACCGTTTTTCTATAACTGCATCAGGTTATCAGTTTATCGGTTTTCCCACCGGACCAATTCCGGGAGGAAGTTTGGGGCATATTACAATCACTGATTTAGACTTTGTAAACAAAGCCATGCAATCGGCAACGGGTCTGCCTGTATTTTTGATTACGCATTACCCGCTGCTCGAAGGCGATATTGATAACCGCACGGAACTGTTTGACCTAATGAAGAAATATCAGGTGGTGGCAGTGCTCAACGGGCATTATCACCGCAATGCAGTGTTTGATTATAACGGTGTTCCGGGCATAGTGAACCGTTCCACACAGCGTGGAAAGCAGCCGTTTGGCGGTTACTCGGTTTATACTGTTTCCGATTCGCTGAAAGTGGCGGAGAAAATAATCGGTCAGCCTGAGCTTGAATGGCTGGCAATACCGTTGAAATAAGTATTAATGTTTAATGTTTAGTGATAAGTGAATGGCTGATTTTTTAAACTTTTGCTGCTTACTGTTTACCGCTTACTGCTGATTTTATGAAATTAAAAAATATCGCACAAATCATTGGAACTTCGCTTCAGAGCAAGGTTCAGGATGCCGACATAAACTGGTTGCTGACTGACAGTCGCTCGTTGTCGTTTCCGGCAGAGAGTTTGTTTTTTGCTATAAAAACAACACGAAACAACGGTCATAACTACATCTCCGGACTTTACGAACAAAACCTGCGTTATTTTGTGGTGAGCGAAATGCGTCCGGAGTTCGAAGAAATGTCTGATGCAGTATTCCTTCAGGTGAGTGATACACTTGCAGCCTTGCAAAAACTGGCTTCCGTGCAGCGTTCATCGTACAGTGTGCCGGTAATCGGTATTACGGGTAGCAACGGCAAAACAGTGGTGAAAGAGTGGCTCTATCAGCTTCTGCATACCGACTACAGCATTACACGTTCGCCCCGCAGCTACAATTCACAAATCGGTGTACCACTTTCGGTGTGGGCAATGAATGAACATACGCAACTGGGGATTTTTGAGGCAGGTATTTCTGAAATGCATGAGATGGAGCTTCTAGAACCGATAATCAAACCTACCATTGGCATATTCACCAACCTGGGTGAAGCGCATCAGGAGAATTTCAGCGGACTAAAACAGAAATGCGATGAAAAACTGAAGTTGTTTGTGAATGCTGAAATACTGATTTATTGTGCTGATAATAAGCTGGTTGAAATATCCATTGCACAATCCGGCTTTAAAGGGAAACTCTTTTCGTGGGGAAAATCAGACAAAGCCACCGTTCAGATTTTGAAAACAGAAAAGACTACTTCAAACGCCATTATTTCATTCAAATACCTTTCTAAAGAATCAAGGGTGGAAATTCCCTTTACCGACGATGCTTCCATTGAAAATGCGCTGCAATGCCTTACTCTGATGCTTCATCTCGGAATTTCTGTTGAAGAAATAAACCATCGTTTTGCCCGACTGGAAGCAGTGGCAATGCGCATGGAAGTGAAAGAGGGTGTGCGCGATTGCCTGATAATCAACGATAGTTATAATTCCGATTTGAATTCGCTGAGCATTGCACTCGATTTTCTGAATCAGCAGTCTACAGCAAAAAACCTGTCGAAAACATTGATATTGTCGGATATTCTGCAAACCGGACTTTCGTCCGAAGAACTTTATAAAACTGTTGCTGAGTTAGTTGCCAACAAAAATGTGCAGCAAATCATTGGCATCGGTACTGAAATATCTGCTCAAGCCGATAAATTTTCGATTAACAAGAAGACTTTCTTTGACGATACCGATGATTTTTTGAAATCGCCGTTTATCCGTGAGTTCCGCAGTGAAATTATTCTGCTGAAAGGTTCACGCTCATTTCATTTCGAAGATATTTCCGAGAAACTGGAGTTGATTGCCCACGAAACAATTCTGGAAGTCAACCTGAATGCCTTGGTGGATAACCTGAATTACTTCCGCTCCAAACTTCGTCCCGAAACCAAAATGATGTGTATGGTAAAAGCCTTTGCCTACGGTAGCGGTTCGGTGGAAGTGGCGCGCACGTTGCAACATCATCGCTGCGATTATCTGGCAGTGGCGGTGGCTGATGAAGGTGCTGAACTGCGTCGTGAAGGCATTCGTATTCCTATCGTGGTAATGAACCCCGAAAAAGGCAGTTTTGGTATGATTTTCGACAACAACCTCGAACCTGAAATCTATAGTTTCCGCTTGCTTGAAGCCTTTATTGGGGCAGCTGAAAAGCTTGGAGTAACCGATTATCCTATTCATATAAAGATAGACAGCGGTATGCATCGCCTGGGCTTTGAACCGCAGGACATGGAGCAGTTACTTTCCCGACTAAAAACTCAGAGTCAGGTGAAAGTCCGCTCGGTATTTTCGCACCTTTCAGGCTCTGACGAAGCAAAGTTTGATGCTTTTACCAAACAGCAAATAAAGACTTTTGCCGATTGTGCTGATCAATTCTCTGCCACTTTCTCTCATCACATTATGCGTCATATTCTCAATTCTGCAGGTATTGAGCGTTTCCCTGAATAT